>NZ_JALGQY010000012.1:0-93093 GCF_022809915.1 Acinetobacter lwoffii
AAGAAATTATCAAAGTTCTGTTGCTTTAGCCTGTATATTTTTATGGCTACCTTTATAGGGTTAATTATGAACAGTAAATGTCAACAGACCCTAATATCAGATGTATAAAAGTATAAAAAATTGGGGTCGTCATGCAGCAGACAGCAGACGGTATTCGTGTCAGTGAGCCATTATTTCCAGCTGCTTCAAGTTTTTCGACTGAAGTCACGCCTTCGGTCAGACCGAAATACCAGCGTTATGGATTCAGATTTCATGGCAGTGCATCCGAATATTTTGGTATCTGGATGGTGAATCTGATGCTGATCATAGTGACATTGACCTTGTACAGCCCTTGGGCCAAAGCACGCCGTATGCGTTATTTCTACGGCAATACCCAATTTTTAAAACATCGCTTCGACTTTGTGGCCATGCCGAGCCGGATCCTGCTGGGTCGTCTGTTTGCACTGGAACTGTATCTGGTCACCGTTGTACTGACCAACTATTCAATCCTTGCCACCAGTTCTTTATTGATGGTCGCTGCGCTGTGTTTGCCCTGGCTCATTCGGATGACGCTGAAATTCAAGGCTAGAAATAGCAAATATGGCAATGTGCGTTTTTATTTTAATGGCAGCAACCGCGAGGCTTATAGGGTCTTATTTCTAGCCATCCTGCTCAATATCTTTACTTTGCTGCTGTTTAGTCCGGTGATGATCTAGCTCTATAAACGCTATTGCTTTAATCATTTATCGATTGGTCAGTTGCAATTCAAGCTGAATATTAACTGGTCCAAGTTTATGTCTGCCGTTTATCTGCCCTTGGGTGTTTGCCTGCTGGTTGGTATTGGCTGGCTTGCAGCAGTAGTGTACTGGGTGGACCGGATTGGAACCAATTTGTTTAGTCTGGGTTTACTGCTTAGCTATCTGCTTTGTCTGGCGCTGGTCTGGCCGGTCATTTCTGCACGTTTATACCTCATTACCTGGAATCATGTGGAGCTTGGTCAAAGTTACTTTAAAACACGGGTAACTACCTGGCGTTATAGCTGGATTGTGCTGAGCAACTGGATAGTGCGTGTTCTTAGTCTGGGCTTAATGACGCCTTGGGCTGCCATCCGTTTATATGAATATCAGTTAAAACACTTAGAACTATATGTGGCTGAAGATGAAACCAATCTTGAGCATATCTTGCAACCTGACCCGAGTGCTTTGGCCGATGAAATCCTGGACGTATTTGATTTCGATGCGTCGCTATAGGAGTAAATGTGATGAAACGACCTGTCGAAGTTAAGTTTTATGATGGAATTCTCGCTGAAGCCCGTCGTGCCTGGATTGTACCGGATCAGCAACAAGGGATTGCCTTGAAACTTGATGAGGATGTTCCAGTACAAGTTAGCGCTGCAGATTTTTATTTCGCTTATCCGGACATGGCTTATATTGGGGGTGTCGGTGGTCGTAAACCGATTATTGAGCTGCCTGAAGAACGTCGGATTGAGTTTTTAAGCAAAGCGCCACATTGGCTCGGGATTAAACATAAAGATATTTATCATGCAATCTGGAAGTTTGAACGTTCACCGATCCTGATTTTCTTTTCCATGATCATCGTGATTAGTGCAGTGATTGTGATTTTAAAATGGGGGATTCCTTATAGTGCCAAACATCTGGCAAAATTCCTTCCGGAGCAGACTCTGGTTGAAGTAGGCAACCGGACAGAGCAGCAGTTAATTGCCCAGACCCAACCAAGTACACTACCGGAAGAACAGCAGATGCGATTAAAAACTTTGTATGAACAAAAGATTGCTGTAGGAAAACCTGCAAAAATTATTTTCCGTCAAGGTGGATCAAGCATGGGCATGAATGCCGCAGCCATCCCGAATAACACCATTATTGTGACTGATGAACTGGTGAAAATCAGCGGCACCGATGAGGAAGTCCTCGCAGTACTGGCCCACGAACAAGGCCATCTGGTACAGAAGCACAGCATGCAAAAAGTGATTTCTAATCTGGGTGTGGCGGGACTGTTTGCCTTTGTAACTGGAGATTTAAGTGATGTGGTCACCGCATCTGTAGTGGTCCTGACCGATGCCGGATATTCGCAGGCGATTGAACTGGATGCCGATGACTATGCCATGCAGCATTGGCATCAACAGCAGATTTCCAGTATTCACTTGTCTAATTTTTTGCAGCGGGTGGAAAATGCCAGAATACTGGCAGAGGAATCGCAAACCTTAAAAATGAAAAATTTCACTCTCAATATTGATGGAAAAGACCGGCACCTGACAGAAACCGAACTGAAATGGATTCGCCTGATCGGGAAGTTTAAAAAATATCTGGAATCACATCCCGAACTGGATAAAAGAATTGAGCGTATTCATGCCTTTAATGAACAAGCGAATCATCGTATTTAGTTTCTGATCATTGCTATGCTTTGATTATCAAGGCTTTTTAGTGCTTATCTTTGCCAGTCGGCAGTCAGATTTTCCTGTCCCATACGGATCAGATGATCCAGCACTACATTTTCGAGTTTATTCAGGTCAGTGGAATCAGAATTGCTCTGAATCGTTACGGTTAGATGATCCGCCTCGGGTGTCAGACTCACTTCAGCATTTGGAAAATGAATCAGGAAATTTTGTTCGGTTTCATCAATATTAAATTTATGTTTCCAGTGATTGGCCAGGCGTTTGGCAATTCGTGCTGCTTGTTGCGTCTGGATATGGGCAATACTTTTCATCAGTTTTCTACACTATTCATCATTATCCTGCACTTTAAACCAAGCGGTGATGCCGGCATAAGCCTCAAAGCGTTACACAGCGTTTTAATCTTGCAACATCGAATCACAGTAGCCGGAGCGGATTTGATATAATGGGAAAAATCCAATTTCAACAAGCCAGGTTCTCCCATGTCCAAGCCTTATTTAATTGCCCCTTCTATTTTATCTGCTGACTTTGCCCGTTTAGGTGAAGAAGTCGAGAACGTGTTGGAAGCAGGTGCAGACGTTGTCCATTTTGATGTCATGGATAACCATTATGTGCCGAACCTGACTTTTGGTGCGGGTGTTTGCAAGGCCTTGAAAAATTATGGGATTAAGGCGCCAATTGATGTGCATTTGATGGTTAAGCCGGTAGATCGCATGATCGGAGATTTCCTTGAAGCGGGTGCTGATATCATTACTTTCCATCCGGAAGCGTCTGATCATATTGACCGTTCTTTACAGTTGATCAAATCAGGTGGCGCCAAAGCGGGTCTAGTATTTAACCCAGCAACGCCACTGCATTATCTGGATTATGTACTGGATAAAGTCGATCAAATTCTGCTCATGAGTGTGAACCCGGGCTTTGGTGGACAGAAATTTATTCCAATGACTTTGGATAAATTGCGTCAGGCACGTCAACTGATCGATGCTTCAGGTCGTGATATTCGTCTGGAAGTCGATGGTGGTGTTACACCGAGTAATATTCGTGAAATTGCTGAAGCGGGTGCCGATATGTTTGTGGCGGGTTCAGCTATTTTTGGCAAGCCAGATTATAAAGCTGTGATTGATGAAATGCGTGCAGAGTTAGCCAGAGTAGGACAGATTCAACTCTAATCGCTAAAACATCAGATGCGCATAAATATGTGGATAACTTTATGGATAAGTGTGTAGATATCTATGTTGATAACCATATGGATATGTTGCATAAAATGTAATCATTTGTACCGTGGTTGATTGTGATTTAGACAATATTTGTATAAAAAGAACTCAAATTGGGTTCTTTTTTATTACATATAACCCTTATGTTTAGTGGTTATTTGTTAATCAAGAGTTAATAATTCAACCAAGTAAAAAATGATCAATGTCTCGCATATTTGTGTTTCATTATGTAATTACTCCAGACAAAGTTTAAATTTAATTGATGTGTATAACTTAATATTCTGAGTCCATTCTCATGTAATTGTTGTGGATGAATTGCCCGATTATTAGAACTATTTCTGACTTGGCATTTTCAACATCTACCATAACCAGAATAGCCATGAATGTCGTGAGGATTTGAGTAAGGCAAAGTTAAGTTGTATCTCGATAAGTCATGTTTTGTAAAAATAGCCAGATTACTGCAATGTGGTTTTATAAAATTTTTACACCTAGGAGGAACGACCTCCCTTGTGAATTGCATATCGGAATTTACAGGAAAAATCGTCAGGACGGCCTGATTCTTATATAAAAGGAGGAGGGCTGCATGGCCTGGATCGTACTTATTCTTGCGGGTATTTTTGAAATCGTTTGGGCATATTCGATGAAGCTGTCTGAAGGATTTACCAGACTTACCCCAAGTATTATTACCATTGTCTTCATGGTACTGAGTTTTGCTTTACTGGCTTATGCGATGCGTACTTTGCCGCTAGGTACAGCCTATACGATCTGGACCGGGATTGGTGCAGTGGGTTCATTTCTCATCGGTATTTGGGTTTTGGGTGAACCCGCTACAGCGTTGCGTACGCTGGCTGCCGTACTCATCATTTCCGGTCTGGTGCTGATGAAAGTATCCTCTTCATAATTTGTTTCTGCCTGTCTCGGTGAACTGGGTTAATATAGAAAATGAACTCCAGCGATTGGGACAGGGCGCCATCATGAACTTAAGTTATATCTATATGGATTCTCCCGTAGGTCAGCTACAACTGGTCGCGAATGAAACCGCGCTGGTGGCCGTGCTTTGGGACTGTGAACAGCCGAATCGGGTGAAACTGGCGACTTTGGTTGAAGATCCGCAGCATCCGGTATTGATTGAAACCAGACGTCAGCTTCAGGAATATTTTGCCGGTCAGCGCAATGTTTTTGACCTGCCTTTGGACTTTGCCGGTACCGATTTTCAGAAAAAAGTCTGGCAGGCGCTACTGAATATTCCCTACGGACAAACGCGAAGCTATCGCGACATTGCTGAACAGGTGGGTAATATCAAGGCAGTACGCGCCGTGGGTGCAGCCAATGGCAAAAACCCGATTTCGATTATTGCACCCTGTCATCGGGTGATTGGTCGCAGTGGCAAGCTGGTAGGATTTGCCGGTGGTTTGGATAAAAAAGAAATCCTGTTAAATATTGAGCGAACGCATTAATATTTAAGCACTTAAAATAAATGAAAATTAGAATATGGAACATTCTACCATACAGCTATTAAGTCCACTCTGGTCCAGTTTAGGGTGGATTCTTCTGCTTTTCTTTGGCGTGATGATTTTTAAATTATTCAAGCCATTTTTAAAAGGGAAATTAGGAGAATTTGCGGTTGCTGCCCATGTCAAACTGTATTTAAAAGATCCTCAATATATTCTGCTCAATGATTTGACTCTTCCAGACGGGACAGGTGCGACCACGCAAATTGATCATCTGTTATTAAGTCCTTACGGAATATTTGTGATTGAGACCAAAAACTATAAAGGCTGGATATTTGGAAACGAGCGACAAAAAACCTGGACCCAGAAAATCTATAAACACAGTTATAAATTTCAGAATCCGATTCATCAAAACTATAAGCACATCAAAGTATTGGAGCAGCTACTGGCAGATATTGTGGAACCAGATCTTTTGCATTCTGTGATTGTGTTTATGCCGGATGCCGTGTTTAAAACGCCGATGCCAAATCATGTATTTCGGGGGGCAGGCTGGACCGACTATGTGAAAAGTTTTGATCGGCAGATGATTTCTGAAACGAAATTAAAACGGATACAACTGCGGCTAGAAAAAGAAGTTTTAGAAAAATCCTGGAAAACCAATCGGGAACACGTAGAAAATTTAAAGCAGCGTAAGCAGTCATAAGTTTTTTACGGACTCATAAAAAAGCCTTTGAATGATTCAAAGGCTTTCTGGTTTTAAATATTTGAAGCTTTCAGTTTTTCGGTAATCTCGGCCAGAACTTTAATCCGTTTTACTTCATCCCATAATGCTTTGGCTTCAGGATAGTGTTTCGACATCATGCCCAGCCACTGTTTGTAGCGGCCAACCATGCCGATTTCGGTTTTGGCTGGTCCGTTAATAAAACGAATTTGCAGTTGCAGCAGTTCATTCCAGTTCAGCAGAGGTGCATCAGAATTTTGACGAATACATTGAGTCAGGTCGGGTGTGGTTACTGCACCACGGCCAATCATCAGGTCTTCGCAACCAGATTCCAGACGGCACTGTTTGGCATCTGCATTGTTCCAGATTTCACCATTGGCGATTACATTGATCTTGAGTGCTTCACGAATCGGTTGTAGCTGGTCCCAAAATGCGGGCGGGGTATAGCCATCGGCTTTGGTGCGTGCATGAACGGTAACCCATGCTGCTCCTGCATCTTGAATGGCATGGGCATTTTCCAGCATGAAATTACGGTCCATATAACCCAGACGCATTTTGGCGGAAACCGGAATATGCGCAGGCACTGCACCACGCACGGCTTTAACCAGCTCATGCACGACTTCGGGTTCATCGAGCAGGACTGAACCACCACGATGACGGTTCACGGTTTTGGCCGGACAGCCAAAATTCATGTCAATTGCCGGTGCGCCCATGGCTGCCACTTTGGCGGCATTCGCTGCCAGCATCTCCGGATTATTTCCCAGAAACTGCACATGTACCGGTGTGCCTGCGGCTGTCTTGCCATCATTCAACAGTTCTGGACAATACGTGTGATAAATATGATCGGGCAGAATGGAGTCGGTGACCCGGATAAACTCGGTCACGCACCAGTCAAAGCTACCTACGGATGTCAGCACATCACGCATAATCGGATCGGTTAAGCCTTCCATGGGAGCAAGCACAAGTTTCAACGGTGCACACCTGTAAATTTAAAACGGTGTTATACGTTTTTTTAGGCAGCCTGTCTAGGCTGGATGGGAATTGAAATCTGAGAACCTGAAAATTGAATTTTTTGGGCTGATATAAAAAGGCCCTTAATGTGGATTAAAGGCCTTTAAAAGTGAAGATTAAGAAGATTTATCGGTATCCAGCCATTTTAATCAGCCAGTTTCTCGACTTTCATACTCTCACGATAATACTGACAGCCCTTGTACAACAGGAAGCAGCCAATCAATCCTGCAATCGCATTGACGATCGAGATCGAGTTACCGACCATTAAGGTATTCTGGAAATATTTATCCGTGATTAACGCCACAGCGGTGGTTCCGACGCCTAAGGCAATCAGGTTTGAAACCAGCAGAAACTTGGCAGATACCTGTGCGCGTAGCTGATTCGGTGTCAGCATTTGCGTGGCAGCAGCCGATGCAGGAATCGGGAAAGTGGAGAAGAACATCGCCACAAAAATCAGCGCAAATGAAAGCTGCATATTATCGACCTGAGTAAACAGGACACTCGGAATAATCAGCGCTGCACAGCCAATCGCACCGGTACGAATTGCAGCATCGCTATAGCCACGTTTCGAGAAGAAGTCGATCAGCCAGCCACAGAACAAGGCACCCGAAGTATTCGCGACTAGAATAATCGTACCGAGGATATAACCGGTTTGACTCGCATCCAGACCGAAATTACGCATGTAATAGGCAGGTGCCCAGCCCAGCAGCGAATACAACATCATGGTATAAAAAGAAAAACCAATAAAATGACAGAAGAAGGTCTTTTTATGTGTCTTGATAAAACCGATCGAGTTTTTAAAAGAGGCTTTAATGACCTGACCATCCTGACCGACTTTCATGCCCTTACGTGCAGGTTCACGCACCGTCAGTACCATGAGCAGTGCCAGCAATACGCCCGGTAGACCCACAATCATAAAGGTGAGTTGCCAGGTTTTCACTTCACCAATAAGCGGTAAAGCCACGAAGCTGACATCTTTTAGCAAGCCAATCACATAGCCGCCAATCAGGAAAGCTAAACCCGAACCAATAAAGGCACCAATCGCATATACCCCGAGTGCACGGCCTAATTTATCTTTCGGAAATAAGTCGGCAACGATTGAATAAAAGGCAGGGGAAAGCGCAGCTTCACCGGCACCCACACTCAAACGTGCAATAAACATTTGAATAAAGTTTTTACTGAGACCACAGGCCGCTGTAGCGAGGCTCCAGAATGCAATCCCGGTCGCAATAATTTTAATCCGGGACTTTTGATCCGCCAGCGCGGCAATGGGCAGACCCATAATGGCATAAAACAAGGAGAAGGCTAGACCCTGTAACAGGCTGAACTGGGTATCGCTTAGCATTAAATCGGCTTTAATCGGTTCAATCATTAAGGATAAAATTTGACGGTCTACAAATGACAGAATGTAAGCCACCATACAAATGACCACCACATACCATTGATAGGTGCTGCTTTCCGGTGGTGGTTCAATCTGTTCAGACAGCGGCACGGCCGTTTCTGTCGGTGTAGGCTCAAAACTTTGATTGGGCGGTTGAATCGTCCTTTCAACCATGTCTATGTCTAGCGATTTATCATTCATCATGCAACATCCTGTGCTGATCGTTTGAGATATTTATTTGATACTTTTAATTTATATATTATTTTTATTTTGTATCGCGTTTGATCAATCTAAAGTTTAATTGGATTGACGTCAATCTGTTTTTTAAGAATAGATACAAATAATATTTTAATCAAAAAAAAAGGAATCATAATGATTCCTTTTTTGAGTTTAAATGTTTAGCCACGCTCAACCAGGGTCAAAATATCATAGGTTGCGACCAGTTCATTGCGCTGATTTTTGACTTTAATATCCCAGACCACCACACCATGTGGTTTCTGTGCCGGATCGCGCAGTGCTTTTGGAGTTTTCTGCTTACAGGTCAGTTCTACCTGAATGGTATCGCCAATTTTCACCGGCTCTACAAAGCGCAAGTTGTCCATGCCATAGTTGGCAATGACCGGGCCTGGAGCAGCCTCGACGAATAAACCGGCCGCGGCAGATACCACAAAGTAACCATGGGCCACGCGCTCACCAAACAGTGATTCTGCCGCAGCAATTTTGTCCATATGCGCATAAAAGTGATCACCGCTCAGGCAGCCGAAATTCACCAGATCGGCTTCGGTCACGCTACGTCGTGCAGTCAATAAACGCTCGCCGATACGCAATTCATCAAATGACTTTTTGAAAGGATGCACGCGGTCTTCAAAGACCTGAGCACCAGCCGTCCAGCTATGACCGACTTGGGTCATGGCATTCGGGGAACCTTGAATCGCAGTCCGTTGCATATAATGTTTCACTGCACGCAAGCCACCGAGTTCTTCACCACCACCAGCACGTCCCGGTCCGCCATGCACCAGCAAAGGTAATGGAGAGCCATGTCCGGTACTTTCTTTGGCACTTTCAGCATCCAGAATATGGACACGACCATGCCATGGCGCAATTTTGCTGAGCAGTTGTTCAATATTTTCATCAGTATTGCGTACGATGGATGCTACCAGACTACCTTCGCCACGTGCCACCAGGTCAGCCAGCTGAGCCAGGTCAGTATATGGCATTAAAGTGACTACAGGTCCAAAGGCTTCAATTTTATGAATATTTTCTGCCTGAGCCGGTGCTTTGCAGACCAAGACTGTTGGTGGATAACATGCAGACTTCTCCGTATTTTGTACTTGAATCTTAAAGTCCTGACGCAAGTGACTACCGAATATAATCTCTGCATCTTGACTCAGCTGTTCAACTTTTGCCGCGACATCATGTTTCTGTTTGACGCTGGCCAAAGCACCCATTGTCACGCCTTCCTGAGCCGGATCACCGACAACCACTTTTTTCAGTTTTTCAATCAGACGGTCTTGTACTGTATCCAGCAGCTCGGCTGGAACAAAGGCACGACGAATGGCGGTGCATTTTTGTCCGGCTTTAGTGGTCATTTCACGGAAAACTTCACGAACAAATAAATCAATCGTTTCATCATTGGCCTGCGCCGTCAAAATCGCACTATTGACCGAATCTGCTTCCATAGTGAATGGAATCGAGTAGGCATTTAAGTGTGGATGCGAACGCAGTTTTTGCCCGGTTGATGCAGAACCGGTAAAGGTGACCGTATCCTGAGGATTTAAATAATCAAACAAATCATAAACCTGTCCGCAAATGAGCTGCAATGAACCTTCTGGCAAGAAACCGCTTTCATGAATGGCTTTGACCACGGCATGGGTCAGCTCGGCACCTTCGGTCGCCGGTTTGACAATACAGGGTACGCCTGCCAACAGTGTAGGTGCGATTTTCTCCAGCATGCCCCAGATTGGAAAGTTAAAGGCATTGATATGCACGGCAACACCGGCTTTCGGCGTCAGAATATGTTTCGCGCCAAAGCTACCTTGCTTAGAAAGAGGAATCCAGGCATCTTCGACCCATGCTGTTTCATCACTCAGTTCACGACGCACCAAACTCGAATAGGCATATAAGGTCCCAATCCCGCCTTCAATATCAATCCAGGCATCTTTACGGGTACAGCCGGTTGCCTTGGCAAGTTCATAAAAGTCTTCTTTGCGTTCCATCAAATGCTGAGCCACTTGCTTCAATGCATTGGCACGTTGATGGAAGGTCCATGTGGCAATAGTCGCGCCTTTTTGTTTGGCATACTTCACCACGGCTTGGGTATCGATGCCCTGACTGCCGACCTGATAAACCGCCTCACCGCTAATAGCATGATAAACCGTACGTAAATCGGCTTGCGCTGTGTATTCCTGGCCGTACACCAGTGAAGCTAAGCTTTTGATGACCATAGGATTATGAGTTGATTCAGTATCTTGATAATCCATTGTGCTTGAGCTGCTGTCTAACTCTAACATTGTAAAAACTCCATTTATGATACGTTTTGATAAGTATTTTTAATTTTGATGTTTCATAATTTGTGTTGAAAAATTGAAAATGTCAATCATAAATCTGTGTTTAAAAATGAGTAACAATAAAATAAAAAATATTAAATTATATAAAACATATATTTATAAAAAATAAAGGATAAAAATCAAATGATACAAATAAATAGATATTGATTTTAATTGCGTATCGTTTTAATTTGGGCGTATCAACACTTGGGATAAGTGAGGGAACAATGAATAACCAACAACAAATCTTCGATCAAAAGATTGAAAAGGATATTTCCATAGAGCCGAAGGACTGGATGCCGGATGCTTATCGTAAAACCTTGATTCGTCAGATCGGTCAGCATGCACACTCTGAAGTGGTGGGGATGTTGCCGGAAGGTAACTGGATTACCCGTGCACCGACTTTAAAACGTAAAGCCGTGCTGATGGCAAAAGTTCAGGATGAAGCCGGTCATGCTTTGTATCTGTACAGTGCTGCAGAAACCCTGGGTGCCGATCGTGACGACATGATGGATAAACTGATTGCCGGTCGCATGAAATATTCATCCATTTTTAACTATCCAACCCTGAGCTGGGCCGATGTTGCAGCGATTGGCTGGCTGGTGGATGGTGCAGCTATTGTCAATCAGGTTGCGCTGTGCCGTACGTCTTACGGTCCTTATGCCCGTGCCATGGTGCGCGTTTGTAAGGAAGAGAGTTTTCATCAGCGTCAGGGCTTTGAAGCCATGATGGAATTGGCCAATGGTACGCCGGAACAAAAGCAGATGGCACAGGATGCGGTGAACCGTTTCTGGTGGCCGGCACTGATGATGTTTGGTCCAAGTGATGATAATTCACCGAATAGTGCACAAAGCATGCAGTGGAAAATTAAATTATTCAGCAACGATGATTTACGTCAGAAATTTGTCGATAACACTGTATCGCAAGTCTTGCAGCTGGGTTTAACCGTTCCCGATCCAGACCTTAAATTCAATGAAGCAACCGGACATTATGAATTTGGTGAAATCAATTGGGATGAGTTCTTTGCGATTCTTGCAGGCAAGGGACCGTGTAACCATGAGCGTATTGAAGCACGCCGCAAAGCTTGGGAAGGCGGTAAGTGGGTACGTGATTCAGCAGCAATCTATGCGCAAAAACAGCAGCAACAGTCAGCAGCACAAAAAGTTGCTTAAAACAGTTTGATCAATATAGGGAATTTTGCTCATGAATAACAAAAACAACTGGTCACTTTATGAAGTGTTTGTGCGTAGTAAACAGGGTCTGAGTCACCGTCATGTTGGCAGCCTGCGTGCGCCAGATGAGGAGGTCGCACTACAAAATGCCCGCGATGTGTATACCCGCCGCAATGAAGGGATCAGTATCTGGGTGGTGAAATCTGAATTGATTACCTCTTCCCAGCCAGATGAAAAAGCAGAATTTTTTGAACCGGCTTTGGACAAGGTCTATCGCCATCCAACCTTTTATAACATTCCAGCTGGCATCGAGCACATGTAAAGGGAAAGGTGAAGATTATGACAAATCAAGTATTGACAGAATTTCTTTTACATGTGGGCGACAGTCAACTGGTGTTGTCGCATCGTTTGGCAGAATGGTGTGGCCATGCCCCTGAACTGGAATTAGATATTGCCTTGGCCAATATCGGACTGGATTTATTGGGTCAGGCACGTACTGCCCTCAGTCTGGCAGGTGAAGTGGAAGGACAGGGCCGTGATGAAGACAAGCTGGCTTATTTCCGCACCGAACGTGACTATCGTAATTTACTGCTGTGTGAACAGCCGAATGGTGACTTTGCCCAGACTCTGGTGCGTCAGTGGTTGATGGATCACTATCATGCTTTATTGTTTAGTGCCTTAAGTCAAAGTCAGCATCCGGAGTTGGCTGCCTTTGCAGTAAAGTCACTCAAAGAAGTGAAATATCACCAGCGTTTTTCCACCACCTGGATGGAGCGTTTAAGTTTGGGTACCGCAGAAGCGCATGAAAAAACCCAGCAAGGTTTAAACCAGTTATGGCGTTTTACTGAGGAACTTTTTGTATTGACGGCCGCTGAAAAACAGCTGGTCAATAGTGGTGTCCTTCCAGATATTGAAAATTTAAAAGTCCAGTGGCTAGAAACAATTACAGCCGAATTAGCCCGATTTGAATTAAGCCTGCCAGAGCTGGGTGCTTATCGTAGTGGAGCTAAACAGGGTTTACATACAGAACATCTCGGTTTTATTTTGGCTGAACTGCAATATATGCAGCGCTCTTATCCAAACATGAACTGGTAATTCGGCACAATCACAGGGAGTGAGTCGCATGAATCTGATTCGACACGTAGAAGATCAATGTTGGGACGTTTTGCAACAGGTTTCTGATCCAGAGATTCCAGTATTGTCAGTGATTGATCTGGGCATGATTCGTGGCGTCGAGCTGAATCAGCAGGATGAAATTGTGGTGCGACTCACGCCGACCTACAGCGGCTGTCCGGCCACGGATGTATTAAAAGCAGAAATTACCCAGACTTTCGAGGCCAACGGTTTGACGCCGGTCAAAGTCATTGTCGATCTGTCTCAAGCCTGGACCACGGACTGGATGAGTGAATCGGGCAAACACAAATTACAGCAATATGGTATTGCCCCGCCGCAAGGCCAGTCACATAGCTGTGGTACGCATGTGGCATTGACCGATGGCATCACCTGTCCACAGTGCTTAAGTAACAACAGCAAATTATTAAGTGAATTCGGTTCGACCGCCTGTAAAGCTTTATATCAATGTCGGGACTGCTTAGAAACTTTTGACTATTTCAAATGTATTTGATTGTAACGATTGCGCGGTGGGCAGGGTAAACCAATAACAAGCCTGAACACCGCCACCTAAAAGAAGGATTTTGCCATGAGCCAATTTATACCATTAACCATTAAATCGATTCAGCCACAAACCGAGCAAGCGATCTGCATTGCCTTTGATCTCGCGCCTGAGCAGTTGGATACTTTTCAATATCAGCCGGGTCAGCACCTCACCATTCGTCATTTAACCGATGACGGCGAGCTGCGCCGTTGCTATTCGATTTGTAGTGATACTCAGGAAGACATGAGCATTGCGATTAAAAAAATTGATCAGGGTCAGTTTTCAACCTGGGCCAATGCGCATCTCAAAGCGGGCGATGTACTAGAAGTCATGCCACCGCAAGGGGTGTTCTTTCAGAAAGCCGCCAAGGCTGGTGGCCAGAATTATCTAGGATTTGCAGCAGGCAGTGGCATTACGCCAATTTTATCGATTGTAAAGTCGGTGTTGAACCGTCAAGCGGAAGCAACATTCACTCTGGTATATGGCAACCGTTCCTGGAAACAGACCATGTTCTCTGAACAGATCATGGACTTGAAAGACCGTTTTAAAGAGCGTCTGCAACTGGTAAATATTTTTTCACGTGAATTGAATGACAGTGACATTTTTAATGGCCGGATCGATGCGGACAAATTACAGCAGCTGTTTCAAGCTAATCTGATTTCTGCCGAAGCAGATCACTGTTTCGCTTGCGGTCCGGAAGAAATGATGACAGCAGTCGAAACGGTATTACCGACTTGGGGCATTCAACGCAGCAAGATTCATACGGAACGCTTCAATACCGGTACTGCACCGAAAGCAACCGCACAGCAGATGGAAAGCCGTAGCGAAGAACGCGTCAATATTATCCTCGATGGTCGCGAGCTGATTGTTGAAGTCTCCAAACAGGATGACAGTATTTTAGATGCTGCGCTACGTGCCGGAGCCGACCTGCCATATGCCTGTAAGGGCGGTGTGTGTGCCACCTGTAAATGTAAGGTGTTAGAGGGACAGGTTGAAATGGCGGTGAATTACAGTCTGGAAGAAGATGAAATTCAGAAAGGCTATGTGCTCAGTTGTCAGGCACGTCCAACCACGGCCAATGTCCGACTCAGTTTTGATGAATAACAGCTGAATTTACAGCACCGCGAGCATAGCAGGAGTTCAAGGATGACCTACATTAAAACCAGCTCACCCAAGCCGGGTGTGGTACTGATCGAGCTAAATCGTCCAGAAAAGCGCAATGCTTTAAACAATGCCACCTTGCAAAACATTGCAGCCTGTCTACAGGACTTGGAAACAGATGCTGCTGTGAAAGCCGTGGTCATCACCGGAAATACGCAATGCTTTGCTGCCGGTGCTGATTTAAATGAGCTGGCGCAGTTAGATGTGGTCAGCATCCAGCAAGACCAACGCCCACTGCTCTGGAAAAAAATTGATGAATTTTCCAAGCCTTTAATCATGGCCGTAAATGGTTATGCTTTTGGTGCAGGTTTCGAGTTGGCTTTGCATGGTGACATGGTGCTGACCGGAGAAAATGCCCAGTTTGCCTTGCCTGAAATCGGTTTAGGTATGTTGCCGGGTGCCGGTGGAACCCAGCGTCTGGCCCGTCTGGTCGGTCAGCAATTAACGATGCGCTGGGCCATGACTGGTGAAATGATTTCGGCACAAACAGCCTTGCAACATGGCATTAGTAGCCAGGTTTGTCCGGCAGGATTGACCGTGCAATACGCACTGGAACTGGCAGAAAAAATTGCCAAGCAGGCACCGCTGGCCATTCGTGCCATCAAGCAATCTTTAAAGTCGATTCATGAAGTGACTTTAAGTCAGGGACTGAAACTTGAACGTCAACATTTTGTCTGGCTGGCGGCGACCCAAGATCGCCAGGAAGGCATCAATGCATTTTTAGAAAAAAGAAAACCAGAATTTAGAGGTGTGTGATGGATTATCAAACAATTATTGTCGAAGAAAAAAATGCAGTGGGCTACCTGACCTTTAACCGTCCAAAACAGCTCAACAGCTTTAATGAAACCATGCATCAGGAAGTTTCCAAGGTCATCAAGGCCTGGGCTAAAGATAGCCAGATTCGTGCCGTGGTGATTTCAGCCGAAGGCCGCGGTTTCTGTGCCGGTCAGGATCTGAATGACCGTGTGGTCGATCCGAATGCCGATGCACCGGACTTAGGCCTATCGATTGAAAAATATTACAACCCTTTGATCAAGCTGATTACCGAAATGCCTAAACCGGTGATTTGTGCCGTGAATGGAGTAGCAGCAGGGGCAGGTGCCAATATTGCACTGGCGTGTGACATTGTGGTGGCAGCAAAATCGGCTTCCTTTATTCAGGCCTTTTGCCGTCTTGGTTTGGTGCCAGATTCAGGCGGTACCTGGTTCCTACCGCGTCTGGTCGGCCGTGCTCAGGCGATGGGCCTAGCGATGCTCGGCGATAAAATTCCGGCTGAGCGTGCAGTACAACTGGGCATGATCTGGCAGGTGGTTGAAGATGAGCAACTGCAAGCAGAAGCGAAAAAATTGGCGGAGCATCTGGCTCAGCAACCGACCTATGGTCTGTCCCTGATCAAAAAAGCCATTCATGCCGCAGCAGAAAACAATTTGGATGAGCAGCTCATTCTGGAACGTGACCTGCAACGTCTGGCTGGACGTTCAAGCGATTATAAGGAAGGTGTACAAGCCTTTATGCAGAAGCGTACCCCTGAATATAAAGGATGCTAAATCATGCAACAGATCAATTTGGAACAAGTCAAAGTTGCTGTGGTCGGTGCTGGAACCATGGGGATTGGCATTGCACAACTGGCAGCCATGCACGGGCATCCGACCTATATGTTTGATCTCGATCGCAGCAAAGTTCAGAGTGCCTTGACTGCTTTAGAGGCGCAGCTGAGCAAGCGCGTACAAAATGGCAAAATGACCCAGCAATTGCTGGAGAGTACCTTCGCCAATCTGATTGTGGCAGAGGACATTCAGCAGCTTGCCGATGCGGGCTTAATTATTGAAGCCATTGTTGAAAAGAAAGAAGTGAAGCAAAACCTGTTTCAACAGCTGGCTGCCATTTGCCCGGAACAGACGATTTTTGCGTCTAATACTTCTTCAATTTCCATTACTGCAATTGCCTCGGCGATTCCACATCCCGAGCGAGTGATTGGTCTGCATTTCTTTAATCCGGCGCCGGTGATGAAACTGGTCGAGATTATCCGCGGACTGAAAACCTCAGCAGCGATTGCCGATGCAGTATTTGATCTGATGAAGGACTGGAACAAGGTTCCGGTGCGAGCCAAATCGACCCCCGGTTTTATCGTCAATCGTGTCGCACGACCTTATTATGCCGAGGCCTTTCGTGCCTTGCAGGAAAATGCCACCACCCCGGAACAGCTCGATTACATCATGCGCGAATGTGGCCGTTTTGCCATGGGGCCGTGTGAACTTACAGATCTGATTGGGCAGGATGTGAATTTCTCGGTCACACAAAGTGTCTATCAGGAATTTTTCTATGAGCCACGCTACCGCCCGTCCTTGATTCAAAAAGAACTGGTCGATGCCGGTTGTTATGGTCGCAAGTCCGGTCAGGGTTTTTATGATTACGCTCAGGCCAAGCCTACGCCTGTATATGAATTGCCAGTGTGTTATGCCAAGTCGCTGAATAAGCTCAAAGTCACAGTAAAAGGTGAATGGCTACATTCCTCAGTACTGATTGAACGTTTAAAACAGGCCTCTCATGTAGAGCTGAGTTTTCAGGCAGCAGAACAGAATGAAATCCTGATTGGTGACCTTTCTCTGCGATTATCGCTCGGCGAGTCGGTTGAACTGGCTTATCCGCATGAGCCTGTGGTGTTGATGGATTGGCATGCAGATTGGGAAAATGCCCAATCGATTCCAGTCGTTGCATCACCAGCATGTAGTGCTGAACAACGCCAGGCAGTGGAGCTATTCCTCATAGGTATGGATATGATACCTATTTGGTCTAAGGATCATCCCGGTCTTTATGTTATACGTAGTATTGCCATGTTGGTGAATGAAGCCTGTGAAGCGGTACTGCATGATATCGCATCAGAACAAGATATTGATTCTGCTATGAAATATGGCATTAATTATCCTTGTGGTCCATTCGAATGGGCAGATAAAATTGGATATTACACAATTTTACGAATTTTAGAAAATATGTATCGTATTTATGGTGAAGACCGCTATAGAACTAGTATATATTTAGCAAAGAAAGCGGTGCAGGGACATGCACAGAAAACTCAGCAGCAACCATTACGCGTTGCTGGCTAAAAGGAAGAATCATGGAACAGGTTTATATTTTTGATGGAATTCGCACCTCGATCGGACGCTATGCCGGTGGACTGAGCAGCATTCGTGCTGATGATCTGGCAGCGCTACCGATTCAATATCTGAAAGATCAGCATCCTGCCTTGCCATGGGCAGAACTGGATGAAGTGATCTTGGGCTGTGCCAATCAGGCCGGTGAAGATAACCGCAACGTGGCGCGTATGGCTGCTTTACTCGCAGGGTTGCCTGAATCTGTTCCATCGCCTTGGGTCATCCGCTGGGTATGAGTGGCACCCGTTTGGTGATTACCGCCATGAAAGAATTAAAACGTCGTAATGGCAAATATGCACTCTGCACCATGTGTGTCGGTGTCGGTCAAGGTGTTGCACTGGTTTTAGAAAATATGGATTAAACACATCATTCAATCAATGAATTAAACCGTGGTCAGGAAGACTGCGTCAGGAGTAAGAATATGAATAACAATGCAATGGAAAAAATTGAAAAAGTATCGGTTGATGAGTTACGCAGTGTTCAGCTACAGCGTATGAAAAAGACGTTGCAACATGCTTATCAGAATAGCCCGGTTTATAAAAAGAAATTCGATGATGCTGGCGTGCATCCAGACGATTTTAACTCACTGGAAGATCTGGCCAAATACCCGTTTACCACCAAACAGGATTTACGTGATAACTATCCGTTTGGCATGTTCGCTGTGCCACAGGAACAGATTGTACGTGTGCATGCATCTTCTGGCACCACCGGTCAGCCGACCGTAGTCGGTTATACCCAAAATGATATTAATGTCTGGTCAGATGTAGTGGCGCGTTCATTACGTGCAGCCGGCTTGAGCAGTAAAGATATCATCCAGGTGTCTTATGGTTATGGTCTGTTTACGGGTGGTTTAGGTGCACATTATGGCGTTGAACGCTTGGGTGCAACGGTGATCCCAATGTCTGGCGGACAAACCGATAAACAGGCGCAACTGATTCATGACTTTAAACCAACAGCACTGATGGTTACGCCATCTTACTGCCTGAACATTATTGAAGCGCTTGAGAAGAAATTTGGCACAGCCAAAAACTGTTCGATTAAAACCGGTGTCTTTGGTGCAGAGCCATGGACCAATGAAATGCGCAAAGAAATTGAAGAGCGTCTAGGCATTGATGCGCTGGATATTTATGGTTTATCAGAAGTGATGGGGCCGGGCGTAGCGATGGAATGTCTGGAATCCAAAGATGGCCCAACCATTTGGGAAGATCATTTCTATCCTGAAATTATCCATCCGGAAACTGGCGAAGTGCTGCCAGATGGCGAACTGGGTGAACTGGTCTTTACCACCATTACTAAAGAAGGCATGCCGGTAATCCGTTACCGTACCCGTGACCTGACCCGTTTATTGCCAGGCACGGCACGCACCATGCGCCGTATGGACAAGATTGTCGGCCGTAGTGATGACATGATGATTATCCGTGGGGTGAATGTCTTCCCATCACAGATTGAAGAGCAGATTTTACAAATCCAGCAACTGATTCCGAACTACCAGATTCAGATTTGCAAACAGGGACATCTGGATACATTGCATATCCGTACCGAAATGCGTAAAGATAGCAGTGACATTATGGCGCACCAGCTGGCAACTCAGCTGAAAAGCCAGATTAAAACTATGGTCGGAATCACCGTAAGTGTCGAAGTGTTGCCTGAAGGCAGTCTGCCACGCTCTGAAGGTAAGGCACAGCGCGTTTTTGATATCCGCAAGTCTGCATGAAGTACTATTGGATGATAGCCAAATGGTCTATCATCCAGTTTCTATAAGGTAAAGTTAAACGCAATGAATCCGAAATTAAAACAAATAATTGATGACTTTATTCAAACTGAAGCACTCAGCGGAACCTCATTAATCATGACCATCTTCGGTGACTGTATTTTTCACCGAGGGGGCATCATCAGTCTGGCCAGTCTGATTCAGCTCATGGATGTCTTCGGGTTTAATGAACGATCAGTACGGACTGCCGTATTTCGTCTGGTCCAAAATGGCTGGCTGATGTCTGAGAAAATTGGTCGCACCAGTTATTATCGCGTAACCGAAAGCAGCCGCCAGCGTTTTATTATGGCAGATCAAAAAATTTATAGTTTTCAGCATACCGAATGGGATCAGAAATGGGATCTGGTGCTACTCAGTTCAGTGGAATTGGAAAATAAACTGGTTCTGAAAAAAGAACTGGAATGGCTGGGCTTTGCCAATATCGCCACCAATGTCATGGCCTATCCGGGCTGTGATCATCAGAAACTGCAAAACCTGCTGCTGAATCTGAAAATGACCGACCAAGTCGTGGTGTTTAAGGCCGAAACCTTGCAGCTCTGGCAGGAATCCTATCCAACCGTGAAACGCATGGTTGCCACCAACTGGCCGGTGCAGGAACTGCATCAGCGCTATGAAAAATTTATTGCGGATTTCCGGGAATTCTTTCATCTGGTGGAACAGGAAGATGAGCTGGATCCGGTTCAGGCCTTTCAGTTGCGTATTTTGCTGATTCATCAATTCCGCCGGATTTTATTAAAAGATCCGAATCTGCCTTTTGAATTATTGCCATCCAACTGGCTTTCCCTGAATGCCCGTAATCTGAGCAGTAATTTATATCAAACGGTGGTTGCGGCAGGGGATGAGTTCTTTATGGAGATCGCCCGAACTTCGGAAGGTTCTATGCCGCCGGTACATCCACAATTTTATAAACGTTTTGGCGGTTTGCGACTGGAAGCCGTTAGCTAATCTAATTCTGCATTTTTAAAGGAATAAAATAATGCCGTGTTATGCCATTGATGGGGTGATTCCTGTGGTCAGCCCTCACGCTTATGTGCATCCGCAAGCCGTTCTGATCGGGGATGTAGTGATTGAAGAGGGCGTATATATCGGGCCTTTCGCTACTTTAAGAGCCGACTTCGGCGGGATTCACATCCAGAAAAATGCCAATGTTCAAGATTCCTGTACCATCCATGGCTTTCCCGGTAGCGTCACGCTGGTCGAAGAGTATGGCCATATCGGACACGGCGCGATTTTACACGGCTGTATCATTCGTAAAAATGTACTGGTCGGCATGAACAGCGTGATTCTTGATGAAGCCGAGATTGGTGAAAATACCATTGTTGGTGCTAATAGTACGGTTAAAGCCAAGGCCCAAATTCCGGAAAATTCATTGGTACTCGGTAGTCCAGCACGGGTCATCCGTCCCCTGGACACCAAAGAAATTGCTTGGAAAAGCAAAGGGACACAAGAATATATTCAGCTGACAGAGCGCTGTCTTTCCTCAATGCAGGAGGTCAGTCCTTTAACGGAAGTCTCCGCAGACCGGCTGAGCTACAAAGCCTTCAAGGCAGAGTATCAGATCAAGCAGAATAGCTTGAATGACTAAGTCAAGAACATGATTCTATTCATTGGATGAATTCTGCATTTTAAAAACAGGAAGTGACTGAAACCAAATTCCAACTGCATTCCCTGACTGGCTATTTAGACTGAAATAAAACTGGTCTGGAAAGCATATATGGAAAACAGGGAATTTAAAGATCATTTCTCCCAGCAATCACAGGATTATGCCTTGTTTCGTCCGCATTATCCGGATGCATTGGGAAAGCTATTGGCAGAGCTGTCACCAAGTACTAAATTGGCTGTAGATATCGGCTGTGGTTCTGGACAGCTTTCAGAAGTTTTGGCGAATTACTTTGATCAGGTGATGGCTATTGATGCGAGTAGTGAGCAGATTGCTCAGGCCAAACCGCATCCAAAAATTCAGTATGGTCAGGCATTCGCTGAAGATATCCCGTGTGCTGACCAGAGTGTTGATCTGATTTCGGTGGCTCAAGCAGCGCATTGGCTCGATCTGGAAAAATTTTATGCAGAGGTTCGCCGTCTTGCCCGGCCTAATGCCGTTCTGGCTTTAATTAGCTATGGCGTGTTCAGTGTGGATGAGCCCCATCTGAATCATTATTTTAAGCATTTTTATGAGGTAACGCTTGCATCGTACTGGCCGCCTGAACGTCGCCATGTAGATGAAGGATATAAAAATCTCCCATTTCCATTTCAGGAAATGGCGATTCAGCCACCGGTATTACAGGTTGAATGGAATTTTTATCAGTTAATTGGTTATATGAGTACTTGGTCAGCCGTGAAAGCAGCCACTCAAGCACTTGGACATAATCCATTAAATGCACTGGCAGATGCCTTATTGCCAGAATGGGAAGATCCAGAATTGCCTAGAGTGATTCGCTGGCCATTGTCAGTGCGTGCGGGGCGTATAATCGTTTAAAGAATATTCAAGCTAAAGCCTGTTTATTGGACAATGAATTGAATATTTCAAGGCTCAGAATTATCGCCCTAGAATCATTTCCAGCACAAATTTAGACCCAATAAAACCCAGTGCCAGCAAGCCAAAACCGAGCAGGGTAAAGCGCACGGCTTTCTGGCCACGCCAGCCAAACTTCCAGTGTCCGATTAATAGGGAACCATAAACCAGCCAGGAAATAATACTGAACGCAGTTTTATGTGCCAGATGCTGGGCGAAGAAATTGTCGATGGTGAAAAAGCCAAAGCCCAAAGCGAGGGTAAGTAAAACAAAACCGGTCATCAGCATATCAAACAGGAGCGATTCCATGTCCTGATAAGAGGGTAGCAAACTGACCCAGACCCGGCGTTTCTGCTTCTTTTTCAGCTCACGATCCTGAAAACGTAAAATTACGGCCTGAATGGTTGCCATGAGCAATACTGCATAAGCAGACAAAGACAAAATAATATGAATATCCAGACCCAAAGAGTTTTGTGCGATGATTTTTGCAGGCTGAGTAAACACAAAGCCGAGGATCAAACCTGTGGCAGCTACTGGAATTCCGATCAGATTCAGGGCGATAATTGGACGATAAGTACTGTAAATAATGCTGAGTAATAGCATTAGACCGGAAGTAAAGGAAAACAGGGCAAAGACATCATAATTGATGCCCAGCGGGGTGTGCATATCACCATACAAGACCAGCGCATGCAAGCCCAGTCCAAGCAGGGCAGTTAGCGATACAAACCATTGATTAGGAGCACGTTTAGACATTAAATGAATGAACAGATACCAGAAGGAAGCGGTATAAGCGACTAATGCTAAGATCGTATAAACCAAGGGGAGGCTAACCATGTCAAACCTTTTTAAGGGTGATGAATATTCATTTATATAAATTCGCTGCGAACTACAGTATCCTATAGCATTCTATGCATAAATTTTCTATTTTAAGAAACAATTTTTTGCTCATGGCTATTTTAAGCGGATTTTGCAATGTTTGATACCTTAACAGAACGACTCACGCAGAGTTTAAGAAATGTTACTGGCTCAGGGCAGCTAACCGAAGACAATATTAAAGATACGTTACGTGAAGTGCGTATGGCGCTTCTTGAGGCCGATGTTGCGTTACCTGTAACTCGTGAATTCATCGCGAAAGTTAAGGAAGAAGCATTAGGCCAGGAAGTGATGACTCAGTTATCTCCTGGGCAGGCTTTTGTCAAAATCGTTCATGACGAATTGACCAAAATGATGGGCGAGGCCAATGAAAGCCTCGACCTCGCTGCAAAACCACCTGTGGTTGTCCTGCTGGCAGGCCTGCAGGGTGCAGGTAAAACAACAACTGCAGCGAAACTTGCACGCTTCTTACAAGAACGTCAAAAGAAAAAAGTCGCGATGGTCTCTGCCGATGTGTATCGTCCGGCTGCGATCAAACAGCTACAGACTGTCGCGGGTGAAGTCGGTGCGATTTTCCTGGAATCTAGCGCAGACGAAAAACCGATTACGATTGTGAATCGCGCGATTGAACAGGCAAAAATCCAGTTTGCCGATGTGCTGATTGTCGATACGGCAGGTCGTTTGCATATCGATGATGACATGATGGGTGAAATCAAAGAGCTGCATGCAGCGATTAACCCGACTGAAACCCTGTTCGTGGTCGATGCCATGACCGGTCAGGATGCGGCAAACACCGCCAAAGCATTTAATGATGCCTTGCCTTTAACTGGTGTGATCCTGACCAAAACTGATGGTGATGCGCGCGGTGGTGCAGCGCTTTCAGTACGCGCGATTACCGGCAAGCCAATCAAATTCTTGGGTATGGGTGAGAAACTCGATGCCTTGGAGCCATTCCATCCTGAGCGTGTCGCACAGCGTATTCTCGGTATGGGGGATGTACTTTCTTTGGTCGAAGAACTTGAACGCAAGGTCGACAAAGAAAAAGCCGAGAAAATGGCGAAAAAACTGCAAAAAGGCGGCAGCTTCAACTTTGAAGACATGCTGATGCAGTTTGAGCAGATGAACAAGATGGGCGGCATGATGGGCTTCCTGGACAAACTTCCTGGCATGAGCAATGCCGGTCTGCAGGATGCGTTGGCACAAGCCAATCCTGAAAAGCAGGTCAAGAAAATGGAAGCGATTATCCAGTCGATGACCCTGAAAGAGCGCCGTAATCCAGACCTGATGAACCCAAGCCGTAAAAAACGTATCGCAGCAGGTTGTGGTATGGAAGTGGCAGAAGTCAACAAGCTGATCAAGCAACATGCCCAAATGGCTAAGATGATGAAAAAATTTGCCAATCCATCCGGTATGGCAAAAATGATGAAGTCACTTGGCGGTTTGCAGAAACAGTTTGGTGGCGGCGGTGGTATGGGTCCATTGTTCGGCGGCAACGACAAGAAATAAGTTTTATTTAAAAAAAAGGCGCAATATGCGCCTTTTTTTATTGCGAATAAATGGTCAAACTGGTTTAAACAAAACAACATTTACTTACCCAAAATAAAAATCCGATCAGGCAGACTCAGGAGCATGAGCACAAAATAAAGAGAAATTTCAAATGACTCAAGTGATTGTCGTACATGGTTATACTGCAAGCCCGGAAGAAAACTGGTATCCGTGGATTCAGGAAAAAGCCCAACAGGAAAACGTCAGTTTAAAAGTACTTCGGCTCGATCCATCGACCACACCGACACTGGACACCTGGGATCAGCAAATGCGTGAACAGATTGATGCAATTGACGAGGACAGTATCTTTATTGCACATAGCTTGGGAACTGTGGCCGCATTGCATTACTTATCCAGAGAATTAAAACAGCAGAAAATTCAGCAACTGGTACTGATCGCGGGATTTAATGGTCGATTGGGTCGCTTGGATGAAGTAAATCCTTTTATTGATGCTGCTGAGATCGATTTTGATTTACTCAAACAGCAGATTGCAGAGCGTGTAGTGATCTATTCTGAAGGCGATGATCGGGTTGCGCCTGAATTTAGTCTGGAACAGGCGGACAGTCTGGATGCCATTGTGGTGAATGCCAAGCACCATGGGCATTTTATTGATTCTCAAGGTTGTACTGATCTGCCGGAACTCTGGAAAGTGATCAAGCCTTATCTGATTAAATCCGAAGTTTAAGCATGTTGTTGTATTCGCTAAATTTTAAAGTTTAACATGAGATGGTGTTCAAAAAGGCACTTGAATTCCATCTCCAGACTGGTTAAAACTAATTTTTTGTCGACGCAATTTGCGTTCAATGATAATAAGTAAATCACTATGAAAAATATAATAAAGAAAGTCTATATCGTGCCGGATTATCAGGCGACCTCCAATGATCACTGGTATCCGTGGCTGAGTCGTCAACTTAAAAATGCCGGTTTTGAGTCCAAGCGGATTATGCTGGCCAACCCCTTTCAGCCCAATTTAGAAGAATGGCAGCAGAACCTGAAATTGCACATTCCGCACATGGATGAACATACCTTTTTAGTTGCACATGGCCTGAGTTGCGTCAGTGTTTTAAACTTTTTACAGGAACATTATATTCAGCAGCAACGCAAGATCGGTGGGGTAATTCTGGTCTCAGCCTTTGATACGCCTTTGGTGGCCTGGTCAGAACTGAATAAAATACTGCAGGCTGTGCGACTCGATCTGAAAAACTTACCGTATAGCTATAAACGTGCGGTGATGCTGATCTCCAGTAATGATCCCTATGTGCCTGCACCGGTTTCCTTGCGTTTAGCCCATAGCTTAAATGCACAAATTTTTGAGATCAAAAAAGCCGGGCATTTCAACAAGTCCGATGGCTTTGCCGATTTTCCGCAATTGCTGGACATTATCAAACAGTGTCTGGCAAATGAGCTGCAAAATGCTGCAGGCCTTTAAGCAAAAGATCCGGTTCAATCCGGGGCTGATACTGAGCGAGATGCTGCGCAAATAGCGGGGCATCTCCACCGGTTAAAACCAACTGTGCTGGAAAATCATGTAGTACTTTCTCAATCGTGCTGAGCAGACCCAGTAGGATGCCATGATGTACCGCATCGATGGTATTGCGTCCAGGATTGAGTTCAGAAAAAGCGGCATCCGGAATTTTAATGCCTTTGGTATTCTGAATTAGGGAGTCACGCTGCAAGTATAGATTTGGCAGAATAAATCCACCCAAATGTTGTTGTCCTTGCGCCAGATCAATGGTCAGCGCCGTACCGCAACTAATCACACAATAATTTTCATGCGCTTGCGTCGCCACTGCAAGTACCTGTAACCAGCGGTCAATGCCCAGTTGCGAAGGTTCATCATAGCCACAGATCAGACCGGCATATTCTGCCTGTACTTGAGCAAAAATCACTGGAATATGCAGGCTTTCTAAAATGCTGAGAATGCGCTCATTATTGATTTTATCTTGGACAGAGGATAGACCTACCTGATGCAAGCCCAGCGCTTTGAAATGCTGGATCAGGCCAAGTAACAAATCAGCAGGGGACTGTAAATGTAATTCTGCTGCCTGTTCAATAATCTGATCATGCTCGGTAATCCAGTATTTAAGCCGGGTATTGCCGATATCCAACCATAATTTTTTCATTGCTGTATGCCTGTTCATTCACCGTGTTGAAGGCGGAGCTGTCCCTGATAAAAGGTCTGGATTCCCTGATCGGTCAAAATCTTGACTGCACCATCATCCTGAATCCCCAAAAAAGTACCGGAATATTGCCCTTGCACGTCAGTAAATTCAACCGTTTGTTGCATAAATGCAGCCGATCGATTGAAACGCGCCGCCAGGTTTTGACTGCCATAATTAAACCATTGCCCGGCTTGCTGAATCGTCAGATATAACTGGGCAATCAGCTCGACTCTTGAGGTATGTGATAATCCCAACTCGTTCAAGGAGCTAACCTGCTGATCTGGAAGGTCAGTGGGCAGAGGATCGATATTTAAACCTACACCGACCACCACCTGTGTAGATGAAATCGGCTCGACCAGAATGCCGCCCCATTTTCCGTGCAGGCTATACAGGTCATTCGGCCATTTCACCTGTAATTCCAGGCCTTTTAGACTGGGCATTTGCAGGATATTTAACGCAATTTCTAGCGCCAGACGACCATCGATGGGTTTTTGTGTATGCAGCAATGTGCTTAAATAGATGTTCCCTTCAGGTGAAATCCACTGACGTTGACGCTGTCCACGGCCTTGGGTCTGCACATGACTGCATACCAGAACCTGCTGTACCCCCTTCGTTGCCAATTCGCGCACATCATCATTGGTCGATGTAGTAATCGGTTTGATGAGTAATACTTCCGGGAGTTGGCCTGCATCGCTTAATCGTTGTTGCAGTTCACGAGTTTCTACATCCATTTGAATCTAAACGTGGTAAATATCGTTATGGAGTTAATCATATATTTATTGATTGGTGCAATTGCCGGATTCACCGCAGGCCTGTTTGGGGTCGGTGGTGGTTTGATTATTGTGCCGATCCTGTACATTGTTTTTACCCAGCTTCAGTACGATCCCAGCGTGATTATGCATATGGCGGTGGGCACTTCCTTGGCAACGATTATTGTGACTTCTATCAGTTCGGTGATGGCGCATCATCAACGAGGGGCAGTGCTGTGGCCTGTATTTCGTAATCTGGCGCCAGGTCTGATCATTGGCTCTTTCTTGGGTGCGGGGATTGCCGACTATTTATCTGGTCAGGGTTTGCAGTTAATGATTGGCTTCTTTGCGGTCTGGGTGGCATTTAGAATGTTCAGGGGAGCGCATATTCAGATTGATCCGAATCAAAAATTGCCTTCAACCCCGGTACAAATTGCTGCAGGTGGTGGAATCGGTGTGGCATCGGCGATCTTTGGGATTGGTGGGGGGAGTCTGACCGTTCCATTTCTGAATCGCTGCGGAATCGTGATGCAAAAAGCCGTAGCGACCTCTGCGGCTTGTGGATTGCCAATTGCAGTCGCAGGTGCGCTGGGTTTTATCTGGTTTGGTAAACAGGCGCAGGTTACCGTACCAAATACCATTGGCTATATTCATATTTATGCCTTTATCGGGATCAGCATGATGAGTTTTTTCACGGCCAAGCTGGGGGCAAAAGTGGCACATCTGCTTTCACCGGCCGTATTAAAAAAATGTTTTGCTGCACTACTGACTACCGTCGGCCTGTATTTTATTTATCAAGGTTTTATGGCTTGATTTAAACCTTTTAGGTTGAAGTGATTTACCGTATAAGGAGAATAGATGACTATTCTCCTTTTTTATGGCCTTGAGTTGGCTATATAGACATAAGATTGTCTGACAATGTCAAAGTATTTATGGATAAAAACCCGTTTAATAGCAACATAGTCCAAATAAAGGGCTAAACCAGTATCCATAAAAATAAAGACAGGAACGGTATGCCATTAGAACAAGCGCAGAGTTTGTCTGAGCAGATTGCCAAGCACATTAGCGAACAGATTATCCGCGGTGAACTGGTCGAAGGCGAACGTATACAGGAGCTCAGGATTGCCTCGGAGCTTGATGTCAGTCGGGGTTCGGTTCGTGAAGCCCTGCTTTTGCTGGAACGCACCCAGCTGATTGAAATTTTCCCGCGCCGTGGGGCGATTGTCTCGGAAATGTCCGCCTTGCAGGTGCGTGCCTTATTTGACATGACTTCATTATTGCTCGGGCAGATGGTGCATCGCATGGCGGAAACCTGGCGGGTGCATGAAGCTGAGCGCATTCAGCTATTATTAGAACAATTAGAAGCAGAAACCCGCCAAGGACACACTGAAAAGTTTTATGATCTGATCTTTCAGGGCATGGCCCAGCAGCATGAGATGGTCGGGAATCCTTATCTGATGCGCTACTATCAGGAACTGCTGCCTTCTTTACGTCGGAGCTATTTTTTGACCCTGAATATTTCCAGACGCGAGTTACAGGAATCTTTCGACTTATTTAAACTGGTCACTGAAGCAATTTTGATACGAAAAACCCATCAGGCCACTTTATTTATGGAAGATTTTTGTCGACACTTGCGCAACCTTGTGTTGGAATCTCTGACACGGATGAAACAAATTGAACTCGCGTGGGCCAGACGCTCACGACGTTAAATCAGGACATTATGCGTTTAAGCAGTTTAAAACTTTCAGGCTTTAAATCTTTTGCCGACAGTACCACTTTGCATTTTAAAGATAATCGTACTGCGGTCGTGGGACCGAATGGTTGTGGTAAATCCAACGTCATTGATGCCATACGCTGGGTCATGGGCGAGTCGAGTGCGCGGCAGTTACGTGGTGGCAGTATGCAGGACGTCATCTTTACCGGAACCGCCAAGCGTAAACCGGTGGGCATGGCCAGTGTAGAACTGCGTTTTGACAATACCTATGGCAAGCTGGGCGGTGTTTATAATGCCTATAATGAACTGGCGGTACGCCGTCAGGTCAACCGTGATGGCAAGTCCGAATATTTCCTGAATGGCAGCAAATGCCGTCGTCGTGATATTACCGATATTTTCCTTGGTACCGGTCTTGGGCCACGTTCTTATGCGATTATCGAGCAGGGCATGATCAACCGTCTGGTCGATGCCAAGCCAGATGAAATGCGGGTTTATATTGAAGAAGCCGCGGGTGTATCACGCTATCAGGCGCGTCGCCGTGAAACGATGCTGCATCTGGATCACACCACACAAAACCTGTCGCGTCTGGGAGATATCGCCTCCGAACTGAAATCCCAGTTAAAAACCTTGAAACGTCAGTCGGAAAGTGCAATTCAATATAAAGAACTGGAAGGACAGATCCGTACGATTAAGATCGAAATTCTGTCTTTTCAATGTGAGCAGAGCCAGCGCTTACAGGAAGAATATACCCTTGAGATGAATACGCTCGGGGAAAACTTTAAGCTGGTACGTTCCGAACTGACCAGCGTTGAACATGATTTGGGCAGCACCAGTGAACTGTTCCAGCGTCTGATTCAGCAATCCACTCCTTTGCAAAGTGAATGGCAACAGGCCGAGAAAAAACTGGCTGAACTGGAAATGACCCTGCAACAAAAGCAGTCTTTGCTAGAGCAGAATTCCAGCAGTCTGATCAAGCTGGAACAGCAAAAAGCCCAAACCAAAGAGCGTTTGCAGTTGATTGAACTGCAACTCGATACTTTACAGCAGCAATTTGAAGATCAGCAGGCGCAATTGCAGCAGCAAGATGGCCAGAGTCAGGCGCAAAGCCAGAATCTGAGTGAGCTCAAATCCCAGCAGAGTTCAGTAGCAGCGCAATTCGCACAGATTAAAACTCAGGTCGAACAGCAGCAACAGCGTAAATTGCAAATGCTGGCTCAAAGCGAGCAACTGGCAAAGAATATTGAACGGATTGAACAACAGAAACAGACACTACAACAGCAAAGTGCACAGATTCAGCAACAGGCGCAGCAAGATGAGCTGGAGCAGTATCAGGCAGACAAAGCCCAAGTTGAACAGCAAATCGTTGGCTATGAAATTCAATTAACAGATTTAAGAACTCAATTCGAGCAGATTCAGGAAGAGCAGGCGACCCAACAACAGCGCTTGATGCAGCTCAAATCTGAAATTCAGGTACTTCATTCAGAAAAGAAAAACCTGAGCCAATTACTGACCAAAGCTAACCCAAATGCCAAGAGTGATGCGGTACAGCTGATGCATGTACTTAAGCTCAATGATGCAGGCAAGGTACATGCCAGCCTGATCGAAAAGTTTCTGGCAAAATGGCTATCTGCCCAGATTTTGACAGAGGGCGAGCACTTCCTTGAAGATTGTGCGCGTCAGTTAAAGCAACAGGCTGTTCAGAATAAAATTCAGATTGCCAATACGATGTGTCTGGCCGATTGGATTGAATCTCCACATTATTCACTGTGGCAACAAGTCGCGGTCGTAGATACATTAGCGCAAGCATTGCCTCTTCAAACTGAGTTATTACAAGGCCAGACATTACTGAGTTTAGATGGCTACCATGTTGGTGCGGATTGGATGATTGCACTGGACTATGATGAAGCTAGTCAGGCCGGACAAGGTGCATTGAGTCATCGAATCCGTCTGGATGAAATCGAGCAGCAACTTGCAGAACTTGAACCTAAGTTTATGCAGTTGGAGCAGCAGTTACCTGAACTCACCGATCAGGTTAAAGCTTTGCAAAGCCGGATTCAAAGCATCAGTGAGCAGCACAAGCATACCCAAAAGCAGCTGCAGCAACTCGATGTCAATATTGCCAAAGTACAAAGTAGTGCTCAGGCTTTCGCATTGCAAAAGCAGCAATTACAGCATCAGTTACAACAACTGGATGAGCAGCTTGAAGAAGATGCCATGCAGAAAGATGATCTGGAAATTGATCTGCATGCCTTGAATATCAAACTGGAACAGGCGCTACCAAATTATAAAACCCTGCAATTCCAGCTAGAAGAATTGAGTGCTCAGCTGGATGACTCACAGCAGCTCAATCAGCAAGCGCAGCAGGAACTGGAAGTGTTGCGCCGGCAAAATGTGCAAAGCCAGCAGCAGATTGAATTACTGGAAAAAGATCAGGTTTTCCTAAAAGAACAGTCTCAGCAAATTACTGCACAAATCGAACAAGCCAAAAAGTTTGTCGATCCGGTACAGTTGGAATTACCTGCTTTACAGAGCCAGTTCAATGAACAGGCGCAGATCACTGAAAAGCTGCAAAAAACCTGGGCCGACTGGCAGGTTGAATTAAATCAGGTGCAGAGCAAACAGCAGCAGCTGACCGAACAGCGTCACAGCTTCCAGCAGCAGGATGAAAAACTCCGCACTACACTGGAAGAAAAACGTCTGGCCTGGCAGGCTGCCAAATCTGATTTGCAGCATTATTCTGAACAACTGAAAGAGTTGAATAGTGAAGTAATTTCCGGACTCGATATTGATGTTAAAGCACATCAGGCGAAACTGGAAAAAGCTCAGGCTCAGTTTGATAAACTCGGTGCAGTCAATCTGGCGGCTTCTGAAGAATATGAAGAAGTATCAAAACGTTATGAGGAACTGAGTCACCAGATGCAGGATCTGGAAAATACGGTTGAACAGCTACAGGCTGCGATGAAGAGTATTGATCAGGAAACCCGTAAACTGTTTATGCACACGTTTGACCAGGTCAATGCTGAACTGCAAAACCTGTTCCCGAAAGTGTTTGAAGGCGGTGAGGCGAGTTTAAGCCTTGAAGATGGCTGGCAGTCGGGTGTAAAACTCATGGCCCGACCACCAGGTAAGCGAAACAGCTCATTGGCCTTACTCTCGGGTGGAGAAAAGGCTTTAACTGCATTAGCATTGGTATTCGCGATTTTTCGCTTAAATCCGGCACCATTTTGCGTACTGGATGAAGTCGATGCACCGCTGGATGATGCCAATGTGGGACGCTTTTGTAATTTAGTCAAAGAGCTTTCTGAACACGTGCAATTTATTTATATTACCCATAACAAACTTGCAATGATGATGGCGACTGATCTTTTAGGTGTAACCATGCCTGAACCGGGAACATCAAAATTAGTGACAGTTAATTTGGAACAGGCAAAAGAATACGGCCTAGCTGCGGAGGTATAATATGGAAATCACCACCATTATCGGGATTGTTATCGCAATTGTGATTATGCTGTTTGGTATAAGAATGCTGTTCAAAAAACCTGTAGAGGCTGTACCTTCACTGGATGCCAACCTGCATATCGACCCGGATAGCCAGACACCGATCATTCCAAGGCATGTACGTTCTCAATTGGCACAACAGGATGTCGAATCTGATCGTATCGAGCCAAGCCTGGGTATAGATGAACCGGCTCCTGAAAAGCCTTCAGTATTTCACAAGGCTGAATCAACTCCGATTGAGCCGGCAGCGGTCGAAACTCTTGCAGTTGTCCCGTCAACAGAAGCTGAAGGAGTGGCAAAGTCGGTAGCAACAGCAGCGGATGTTCAACAGGTAGAAGCAGAACATAAGAATAGCCAGACTGAAACCAAGGAAGAAATGCCTGAATTCAGCCTGAACAGAAACATCGAAAAAGCAGAAATTTCTGAATTTAATGATGAAAGCAGTATTCTGGATGCACATCTGCATGAGCAAAAAATAGTGGATGAAGAAAGTGCTTTGTCCAATGCTGAAACCATTATTTCTTTGCATATCTATCCACAAGGCCGTGTACTTTCGGGTGATAAAACCTTGAAGGTTTTATTGAAATATGGCCTGCGTTATGGTGAATTGGCCTGTTTCCACCGTTATAGTGAAGATGGTTCAAAACTGCTGTTTTCGGTATTGCAAATGACCGATACCGGAATGGAAGGCTTTGATCTGGAAACCCTGTCGACTCAGGAAGTGAAAGGTCTGGCATTCTTCCTGGCTTTACCGCATAGCGATGTACAAAATGCGTTTGATACCATGGACAGTATTTCACGTTTGATTGCCCGTGAAGTCGATGGTCTGGTCTATGATCAGAACCAGCAGGAATTTACTCCACAATTACGTGAATTCTGGCGCCATCAGGCTATTGATTATCGTGCTGGACAAGGTACGGAAGTTTAAGGCTGCTTTGTTCAATCTCCAAGTTGAATCTGTAGACTGCAATTTTTATAATAGCCAAAAGCTGAATATTCTACAGGGCGGATTTTCCGCCCTTTTTTATGGTGAAATTATGACCCAAGATGCCACTGTCATTGCGCAAATGCGTCAACTGATTCAACTGCTTGCCAAGCATAACCATGCTTATTATGTGATGGATCAACCGAGCATTGAAGACAGTGAATATGATCAGCTCTTTCATCAGCTCAAAGCCTTAGAACAACAATATCCTGACCTGATCCAGTCCGATAGCCCGACAGATAAAGTGGGTGGGCAGGCGCTTTCAAAATTTGTGACCGTAACACACGCCGTGCCGATGCTGTCATTAGGCAATGTCTTTAATCAGGAAGATCTGCTGGCTTTTGCCCGCCGTATTGAAGAACGTTTGCCAAATCAAAAAATTGAATATGATGTGGAACTGAAATTTGATGGTCTGGCCATTTCACTCTGGTATGAGCATGGCGTATTGACGCGTGGGGTGACACGCGGCGATGGGGAAACCGGTGAAGACATCACCCAGAATGTCAGAACCATTCGCAACCTGCCGAAACTTTTATCTCCGGTGAATGGCATCATTCCCGATTTGTTGGAAGTCCGCGGCGAAGTGTTGATGCCGAAATCCGGTTTTGAAAAATTGAATGCTGCCAATGCCGCCAAAGGTGAAAAGACCTTTGCTAATCCGCGTAATGCTGCGGCAGGAAGTTTGCGTCAGCTGGACCCGAATATTGCTGCCTCGCGGCCTTTGGCTTTTTATGCTTATGGGATTGCCCAGTGTGTACCGCATCATGGTCAAACCACTATGTCCGCCAGTCTGGAATGGTTACATCAGTTCGGTTTTGCGGTTGGCGAGCGTCACTTTATCTGTGACAGTATTCAGGACGTGCAAAAGGTCTATGAACAGATCATTGATGAGCGTGCCAGCCTCAGTGTTGAAATCGATGGTATGGTGATTAAGGTCAATGATCTGAAACAGCAACAGAAATTAGGTTTCTTGAGCCGTGAACCGCGTTGGGCCACCGCCTATAAATTTCCGGCAGTTGCTGCACTGACTACGGTAGAAAATATTAACTGGCAAGTGGGCCGTACTGGAACATTGACGCCGGTTGCGCGTTTGAATCCGGTCGCTGTTGGTGGAGTAACAGTCTCCAATGTGACGCTGCATAATATTGGGGAAATTCACCGTCTGGATGTGCGTATTGGCGATACGGTCAGTGTTTATCGTAGTGGCGATGTAATTCCTAAGGTGGAAAAAGTCTGGCCGGAATTCCGCCCAGTCGATGCAGTAGAAGTGCATTTACCTGAACAATGTCCAGTATGTGATTCACCAGTAGTGATGCCGGAAGGTGAAGCATTGGCCCGCTGCTCTGGCGAACTCTATTGTGCTGCGCAGCGAATCGAAACCATTCGTCATTTTGTGTCGCGTAAGGCCATGGATATAGAAGGGCTGGGTGATCGCTGGGTAGAGTCACTGCTACATTTAAATCTTCTGAAAGATGTATCAGATATTTACCATCTGCATGAGCACCGTGAGCAATTACTCCAGATTGAAAAAATGGGGGAAAAATCGGTCCAGAATTTAGTTGATTCTATCGAGAACAGCAAGAAAACCACACTGGCAGCTTTCATCTATGCACTCGGTATTCGTGGAGTAGGAGAAACTACGGCACGTATGCTGGCCAATACTTTCCAGACACTGGATGCCTTACGTGAGGCAGATCTGGAAGCATTAAAGAAAACTCCAGATGTAGGTGATATCACTGCGGAATGGATTCTGGATTTCTTCCAGGCACCACATAACCTGGAAGTTCTGGATCGTTTACTGGCTGCCGGTATTCACTGGGATGCACCGATTGCACCGACCCGTCAGCCATTGAACGGCGAAAGCTGGGTGGTCACCGGAACTTTAAGTAGTATGGGACGAGATGATGCAACCCAGTTATTGCAAGCCTTAGGTGCACGAGTCAGTGGCAGTGTGTCCAGTAAAACCAAATGTGTGGTTGCGGGTGAAAAAGCGGGTTCTAAGCTCGATAAAGCAGAAAAACTCGGTGTACCTGTGATCAATGAAGCGCAATTTATTGCTTTGATGAAAGAGCATGGGCAAATCGAAGACTAATCAGTTCTAAACAATGACTCAAATAAAAAAGACACCGAGGATGATGAATCTTCAGGTGTCTTTTTTATTGCTAGTTCAAAACTATAGGTGAATGAGAGGGGGAGGATAGACAAATACAAGGACAGGTTCGGCAATGTGAGTTGAATTCACGTACAATATCGATTCATTTGCAGGTATAGATCCTGCCTTATTGATTCTGTTCTCCCGTTGATGATTGGCATACACATGGCTCAAGCAAAGAAATCTTTTCCGCAACAAAAATCGGAATTACATGCACGAAATCTGCATCGTAGTCGTTACGATTTTCCTCAGTTAATCCAGAGTTGTCCGGAACTTGCCCCTTTTGTCAGCCCGAATCAATATAACGATCTTTCAGTCAACTTTTCTGATCCTCAAGCTGTGAAAATGCTCAATAAAGCATTGCTCAAGCATTTTTATGGTATTCAATATTGGGATATTCCTCAAGATTATCTTTGCCCACCTATTCCGGGTAGAGCCGACTATATTCACTATTTAGCGGACTTGTTGAGTGATAGCAATAAAGGTCAGATTCCAACAGGACACGCCGTTCACGTATTAGATATTGGGGTGGGCGCGAACTGTATTTATCCGATTATTGGTCATCGTAGTTATGGTTGGAAATTTGTTGGCTCAGACATTCATCCTGCATCGGTAAAAAGTGCTCAATTTATTGTGGAGGCAAATCCAAATCTCAGGAAGGGGATTCAGATTCGATTGCAAAAGACACCGAGCAATATTTTCAAAGGTGTGATTAAACCTTCAGATCGTTTTGATTTGACCCTGTGTAACCCACCATTTCATGCTTCGCAAGATGAAGCAAATGCCACAGCAACGCAAAAAATACGCAAACTTGGTAAACCGGTTGATCGGTCTAAAGTGGTGTTAAACTTTGGCGGACAAAAGAACGAGCTGTGGTGTGACGGTGGAGAAGAACGCTTTGTTTGCCAGATGGTACAAGAGAGCACACAGTTTGCTGAGCAATGTCTTTGGTTTAGTACACTGGTTTCTAAGAAAACCACATTGCCTATGCTGTTAAATACCTTGCGTAAGTGCGGTGCAGTGGAGGTAAAAACCATTAAAATGACGCAGGGGCAAAAAGAGAGTCGTTTTGTGGCTTGGACTTTTCTAGATGCAAAGCAACAGCAAGCGTGGAAAAATGCGCGTTGGACTTCTGCTTAGCTTGTTTTTAGGCAGGAATAGTGAGCTTGTGGGCGTATAAGTCGGTGTAGTAGCTCAAATTTAATCTGACAGACACAATAAAAAAATCGGTAACTGTCAGATCAGGTTTGAGCAAGTACGATTAAGGAATATATTTTTTCACCACACCATCATCTAGTAATTGCTGGAAGTGCTCGACCAGACTCTCTTTCACCGGACGATATTCCAGACCGAGTTCATCCTTACTTTTTTGTGCATTAAAGAAAATTGGATAACCCATATTCAGTTCTACAAATTTGCGGCTAAAACCTGCTACAGGCCCGAACAGTTTAAAGGCTGCTTTGGGCAGTTGATTGCGTGGGAACGGAAACTTATTGCCGAAATGTGCCCGTAGAATTTGGCCCATTTCCAGCAGACTTAAGCTTTCACTACAAATGATATAACGGCCATGCGCTTGCGGATTAAATGCAGCACGGATATGCGCTTCAGCGACATCCTGAACATCGACTACGCCATTCCACATCGGTGGAACGCCAAGCAGCATCATGCCGTTGGCAAATTGCTGCAAGACTTCGACACTGCCCGACTGAGTAGTTGGTGTTAGGGATTGACCAAAGACTAGCGCTGGATTGATACAGACCAGATCCCAGCGATCTTGTGCTTCAGCCATTTCCCAGGCTTTACGCTCTGCCATGACTTTGGAATAAGGATAAGGTTGATGCGTGGCCGAACTGGTAGTATTCCAGTGTGATTCATCAAAACTGTTATTTTCAGTCTGTAGAATATCAATGGCATCGCCATAGGTGGATGCGATACTCGATGTGACGATCACGCGTTTCACTGATTCAGTCTGATTGACACTATTCAGTACATTTTCAGTGCCTAACACCGCAGGTTCGATAATATCTTTGACTGCATCTTTATAGTTGGTGACCACAAAAGGTGAGGCCATATGAAAGACAATTTCACAACCTTGCATCGCCTGATCAAAAGAACCTGGGCTTAATAAATTGGCCTGAAATAACTTGAGAGTTCCCGGTGTGCTGTCGGCAATTTTTTCTAAATGGGCAAAGCTTTTACTTTTATTTAGGTCACGTACCGTGGCATGTACAGTATAGCCTTGCGTGAGTAATTTCTGGATGACCCGGCTGGCAATATAACCCGATGCACCGGTAACCAGAACAGGCGCTGTTGTTTGTGGATGTGTCATATCGGAACCGTTGTTGTTTTAAATTTGTGTGAATGATAAGCGAAATTTAAGCATGAAGTACGCCAATGCAGTGATGTTTATACAAAAAGAATGAATCTGTCTGGTCAAAATTAAGATTTACAAATTTTAACGCATGTGTTTATTCGCCAGTTTTAGGTTATTGCCAAGCGTAATGAAAGTGCAAAGTGTTGTTTTATAAATGGGATTTCATTAAGAACAAAGTGTAAATGCAAGTACTTCTCATTTTAATTATATAAAAATCAAATATTTAACCATGTTTAGGCTTTGCAAATTCAATTGCTTTTCGCCATAATAGCAAAATACAGGTAGGGAGTTATTCAAATGCGCGGAAATCCAGAAGTCGTAGATTATTTAAATATGTTGATCGGTGGCGAACTGGCTGCTCGTGACCAATACTTGATTCACTCTCGTATGTATGAAGATTGGGGATTGACCAAAATCTTTGAACGTATCGATCACGAAATGCAAGAAGAGTCCCAGCATGCGGATGCGATTATCCGTCGTGTTCTGTTCCTTGAAGGAACACCAAACATGCAGCGCGATGACGTTGAGATTGGCGAGGATGTGGTGAGCTGCCTGAAAGCCGATCTAAAACTTGAATATCATGTGCGGGAAAAACTGGCGCAGGGCATCAAACTGTGCGAAGAGAAAGGTGACTATATCAGCCGTGATATGTTACGCCAGCAAATGTCGGATACCGAAGAAGACCATACTTACTGGTTAGAAAAACAATTGCGCTTAATCGAACTGATTGGTCTGCAAAATTATATTCAGTCACAGATGTAAAACCGGATGAATAAAAAACCCAGCACATGCTGGGTTTTTTATATCTTGAAAATACTTAGTTGTTATTACTCATAATGCCAATTTTTTTGACCTCCAGCCTTTGAGCTGCCGCCATGACCATAGCGATATGTTTATATTCAGTGGCACGATCCGCCTTGATTTTAATCTGATCCTGATCCGCTTTTTGCGCTACTGTCTTGAATAAGTTTTCCAGAGCTTGGGTATTTGCTACCGGCTGTTCATTCCAGAAAATCTTACCTTGTGCATCCAGACGTAATTCCACCAGCTCAGGCGGTTTTTCATCGGTTACAGGAGGCGTTCCATTCGGTAGATCGATATTAATCGAGTTATTCGGCAAAGGAATTGTGATAATAAACATAATCAGCAAGACCAGCATGACATCAATCAATGGGGTCATGTTGACATCTAACATCACATCATCGTCTTGATTTGAACCAACATTCATACCCATAAACTTAATCCTTCTTTGTGCTTAAGGTGTAGCGGGCGGAGTGGTGACAAAAGCAATTTTGCCGATACCGGCCTGTTGGGTGGTACTAATCACCTGATCAATTGCCTCATAAGGTGTTAACTGATCACCACGAATATGCACTTCAGGCTGCGGACGTTTCTGGGCTTCTGCCTGTAAACGACTCAGTAAAACTGTTTTATCTGCGATATAGATTTCGTTCCAGAAAATATCGCCAGTTTTATTGACAGCCAGCTGAACATTTTCCGGTTTGGTTTCATACGGTACATTTCTTTCTTCGGGTAGATCGACTGGTACGGTATGAATGGCAACCGGTACAGTAATCAGGAAGATAATGAGCAGAACCAGCATAATATCAACCAAAGGGGTGGTATTAATGGTTCCAATTACCTCATCATCGCTGTCGTTTGAATTGACCATCATTCCCATGGCTGATGCCTCACTCTTACTTCACGTCACGATTAACAGAATTATTGGTTGTAATTTCACCGCTGAGTAATACTGCGTGTAAATCAGAACCAAAAGTACGGACTTCTTCCATGACCGCTTTATTACGGCGAGTCAACCAGTTGTAGCCAAGTACTGCAGGTACTGCTACGGCCAGACCGATAGCTGTCATAATCAGTGCTTCACCCACTGGACCTGCTACTTTATCAATCGAAGCCTGACCTGAAACACCAATGGCAGTCAGTGCATGGTAAATCCCCCAAACGGTTCCGAAAAGTCCAACGAAAGGTGCGGTAGACCCGACTGTCGCAAGGAAGGCCAGGCCACCACTCAGATGGTTCTGGATTTTGTCGATCGCACGGGAAATTGAGATGGTGACCCAGGTATTGAAATCAATACGCTCAAGTAATGTGCCGCCATGATTTTGGGTTGACTTAATCCCTTTTTCTGCAATAAAACGGTAAACGCTGGCTTCATTAAGGTTTTGGGCTGCGTTATCCAGAGAAGACGATTCCCAGAACTGGTGTTCAGCTTCCTTGGCTTGCTTGCGAATCTTGCCTTGTTGCAGGCATTTGCTGATCATGATGTACCAGGTACCAATCGACATAATCAATAGAATGAACAAGGTAACTTTCGAAACAATATCACCTTCTTTCCACATGGCTTCTAGGCCATAAGGATTATATCCAGCCTTTTCATCCTTAGCTTCAGCTGGTAATGGCGGTGGGGTCCGTGTAGCCGCTGTTGCAGGTGTTGTTACCGCTGTTTCAGTAACAGCACTGGTATTGGGTGTAGCGGACTGTTCTGCAAAAACTGCTTGTAGAGGTAATAAAGTGCTCATGGCAATTACACCGGCAGCAGTCATGTTTTTTAAAGGTTTTAGTGATTTTTTCATCATAGATCTCCTGATTTTTTTCTTTATCTGTTAGTCAAGGACAAATTCATAGGGAATGTCATACCAAGATTCTTGCGGCTCGCCATTTTTCATTGCTGGCTTGAAAGTACATAAACTGAAGGCCTTGGATGCTGCACGATCCAGCGCACGACTACCGCTCGACTTTTTCACTTTGGCATCCTGGACCTTGCCGGTGGTATTTACATATACAGAGATCAAGACTTCACCTTGTTCTTCATTCATTAGTGCATCACGTGGATAGTCTGGGCGTTTACAACCTGCTTCACCTTGTGAAACACCACGAGTGACACCAGCGGGTGGAGGGGCTGGTGCTGGAGCGGCTGCGACTACTGGAGCCGGTGCTGCTATCGGACTTGGTGAAGGATTCGCTGCAACGGGAGTAGGCACTGCAACAGTTGTCGGTTGGGTTGGCGTTGGAAGTGTTTTCTGTAAAGGAACTACTTTTTCAACCGGTTTCACCTCAGGCACTTGTGCCACTTTTTCCACGATTTTTGGTGGTTCAGGGGGTGTTTCTTTTGGTGGCTCAGGTTCAGGCGGCTTAATATCTTGAATAATCATTAGCTCAACTGGCTGTTCCGTCGGTTTAATAATGTCTTTTGCCATACCAGCCATGAGTACCAGGCCCACCAGGATATGCAAAAAAACAACGACCCCAATACCAGTCAGTTTTTTGGCGGAGTTTTTTTCTAAGTCTTCAAACTTTGTGCCCATCATGACTCCTAGAATTTAAGACAAACAGGAAATAGTGCACTGATGAGAAAATTTTTTTAGTTACAGGCAGCATTATTTTTTGTTTGGCTAAAATTAAACGGGGAAAACCGCAAACACCGCTTGGCAGCAGTGTTTGCGAAGTAATTAATTAAAAGAATTTATAGGTACCACGTAAGAAGTAAGCGCGGCCTGTTGGATCGCTATAACGTGGGTCATAACCGTATTGGAAGTTATCCATTACGTCAGAGGCAGGTGGTTCTGCATCGAACATATTTTTAATACCGGCAGTTAGCTCCAGATTCTTAAATCCTTTGTAAGTACCAGAAATGTTGTATACGGTGTAGTCAGCAACATCACGTTCTTCCGAATAGTCTTCATAACCACGAACGAACTGTTGTTCAAACACCATTCTCCAGTTTTCATAAGACCAGTTCACGTTTGCAGTATGTTTCCAACGAACCACTGCTGGGTCATCATAAACACCGACATAACCTTCCCACTCGCCGCCTGGTTCGCTTTGGTAATCCATTTTGATCACATAAGTACCGTCAATACCAAAACCGAAGCGGCCAGTTGCCGTCATTGGAGAAAGATAGTTCAAACTCAAATCAATACCTTGGGTTTTCAAGCCACCGGAGTTAATCAAGTTAGTTGAGATATGATCGATACGACCTTCTGCATTACGAACAAAGTATTGAGCATACTTTTCTGGATCACCAAAAATTGATGCTTCACCAATCGTTCCCACTAAGTTTTCAATTTCGATATTGTAGTAATCGGCAGTGAAAACTAAGTTTTTGATCGGTTCAAAGACAAAACCAGCCATGTAAGATGTTGACTCTTCTGGACCTAGTTCAGAATTGCCGCCTTGTGTACGGATAAACTGGGTATTACATTCAGTTTGGTATCTGGTTTCAGTTGGTGTACCACCCGGGCAAAGAATCGGGTCATTATATCTTGCACCAGTCCAAGTTCTGACCGAAGGAGCATTGACCTCATATAAGCTTGGTGCACGGAAACCAGTACTGTAAGAAGTACGGAACATGAGTTCTTTAGCTGGTTCCCAACGTAAAGCCACTTTAGGATTAAAGGTGTCACCAAAATCGCTATAGTCATCATAACGAGCAGCTAACTGTAATTCCAGGTTGGTCAATAAAGGTACTTGGAGTTCAGTAAATACTGCACTAATGTCACGATCGCCTGAGCTTTTTGGTTTATTTGGATCAATACCACTGCCTGGAACTTGAGCAACAATTTCAGAATTTACAGTTGCTTCCCAGTCTTGTTTGGAGAAACTGCCACCGAGTGCAAAACCGACATCACCTGCAGGCAGTGTGTAGATTGGACGACTCACGGTAAAGTCAATTGTAGTGGATTCTAAAGATGCCTGATTGGTATCGCCTTTGACATCAAAAGTGTTCCATAAGCCGGCATTGGCTGCTGCTTGTGGGCCAAATGGGTTTAAAGTTCCATTATCAAGTGCAGCCTGAACTCTACTGCGGTTTAAATAACCACTTACGAAACTGTCAGTCGCATCACTTTTTGCATAAGTAACACCACCATTCATATCCCAACCGTATGCTTCACCTTCAATCCCTGCAAAGATACGGTTCGATTCGTTAATTGACTTAGAAACACGGTTACCGCCTTGTGAACGTAGATACAGTTGTAATGTGTTAGTCGCCAAGCCATCAACTGCTGGAGTAATACCTTTGCCAGGGTAATATTGACTGGCATAAGGCAAAGTCACACTACGACTATAAACATCAGGCGCAATTGAAGTGGTTACTTCATCACGTGCATAGATATACTCACCAATCGCATTAAAGTTATCTGACAATTTGAAAGTTGCGCGACCTAACGCAGAAAGATTCTCTTGTTCAGGCACAATACCAATAACAGTTTGGGTATTTAAATAACAGAAACCATCTTCAGCAACAGTATCTTTGGTATTTAAACAATTATCCCCATAAGGGTTACCCAAAATACCTGTGATAGGATCGTAGAAGTTTGCAGGGAAAGCATTTGCTGAACTGCCATCAATTCCTAATTCAGGAAGTACCCCACCACGGCGGCTGACTTTACGGTCTTTTGCCCAAATCGTATCTTGTTTTCGGTAATCGATCACACCGTAGACATTAAAACCTTGTTCATCTAGATCGCCATATCCCCCAAAAATCGAAACGTCAATTTTTTCGCCGCCTTTTTCTTCAGGAATTTGACCACCTAAAGTAATGCCCACGCCTTCATATTGCTTTTTCGTAATAAAGTTGATTACACCACCCACTGCATCTGCACCATAGACTGCAGATGCGCCGTCACGTAAGACTTCAATGCGCTCTACCAATGCGAGAGGGATGTTGTTTAAGTTGGTTGAATCGGTACCAAATGCACTGCTTGCAACACGGCGACCATTAATTAAAACTAAAGTTTTATCCGAACCAAGACCACGTAAATTTGCTGTTGAACCACTGGTATTACTGGCACCGACATTTTGTGCTGTGACATAACTTGCTTGGTTGGCACTGACTTTCATCAATGCTTCTTCTACAGTGGTTACCCCCTGATTCACCAGATCTTCACCTTTAATAATCGTGATTGGTGAGGCGCTTTGTGCGGCTACACCTTTAATAGATGATCCAGTAACTCGCACTTTCTCAACCTTGGTAGGTTGTGCAGCGGAGTTTTCTGGTTCATCTGCTGCATGTGCCAGCGAAAGACACATCATGCTTAAGCTTAACGCGCTTAATTTGATGAGTTTTTTGCCAACGGTTGGAGCCCCCATAGATCCGACCAATTTGTTTTTTTTCATCGTAATTTTCACCCTTTTGTTATGTGAAGTAGTGCTGGGAGGACTTAAGCAAAGCGAATGCCAACTTATAAATTATTAATTTTAAAAAATATTAAGTGATTGAAAAAAATATATTTAATTTGATTTTTTTGGAGGTGTACTAAGTTCTGATGAAGAAATATTAAGAGAGTAGGGTTTAAAATCTGAAGAAAGTCTCTATATGAAACCATGAGAAAGTAAAAAATAAATATTTAATGAATAAGAATGGAATCTAAAACGGAAAGATAAATTGAATAAAGTTTAATCATGGTGCATGATTTTTACATAAAATACACAATAATTTAATAAGATAATAATTATATATTTCATTTGCTTATGTATGTATTTTCTTGGGTTGAAGTAGTGGGAGGATGCAATAATATGAAACAGGTCTGGTTTATTTTTGTGCAGACTAGGCTTGGGACTAGATTTTAAGAATAAATATTAAATTAATGATTCATGGAAAATATTATGTTATTGATAATGTTTTAAATGATTAATAAAAATAAGCTTTTTTGAGTTAATAACAGGAAAAAATCGTTATTTTTCGAGGATGGCATGAAATTCGCTTTGTTCATTTTATTCCATCTGTCCAGCTTTGACCCATCCATTGAAGCAAATATGGGATGATGTGTTAAAGACTTCCTATAGCAATAAAACTTCAAGATCAAGAATAGGTACAAATTTGAAATCAGCACTTTTCAGCATGACAATTTTGGCCTTGGCCATGACTACGGGGCAAGCCTCTTGGGCAAAATCATCTGCACATCCGGATAAAGTTTTAAACTTGGCTTTCGAAGCACCTGATGATGGTTTTGATATGGTCAAAACCTATAATTTTTATAGTGGTAGCGTTGCTGAAGCCATTTTTGAACCTTTATTGCGTTATGACTATCTGGCGCGGCCGGCAATTCTGGTACCAAATACCGCCGAATCCTTACCCAAGGTTGAACAGGATGGCAAAGTCTATACCTTTAAAATCAAGCCAGGAATTTATTTTAGTCCTGATCCTGTATTTCAGGGCAAGAAGCGTGAACTGGTGGCACGTGATTATATCTACTCCATGCAAAGGATCATGGATCCCACAAATCATTCTCCGTCTTTTTCTTTTATTGAGGGAAAAATCCTTGGGGCAGATCAGGTCATCCAGCAGGCTAAAAAAACTGGCAAGTTCAACTACGATGCACCTATTCCCGGTTTAAAAGCACTAGATAAATATACCTTACAAATTACCCTGACCCGTTCCGATCTGAATTTTCCATATATTCTGGCCTATGTGGCTTTTAGTGGTACCGCCCGGGAAGTGATCGAACATTATGGTCATCGGGCAGGTCAGCATCCGGTTGGAACAGGGGCGTATCAGTTACACAAATATGTGCCGCGTAGCCGTATTGAACTGACCGCTAACCCGAATTATCGTGGTTTTGTCTGGAACTTTAAGGGCGATGGTTCCGAGTGGGATCAACGTATTGTCAAAGCCATGCAAGGCAAGCAGATGCCGCAAATTGGCAAGGTCAAAATCAGTATTATTGAAGAGGAACAGTCTCGCTGGTTGGCTTTAAAGTCTGGACAACTGGACTATGACAAACTCACTGCGAGCGGCGCCGAACAGGCACTGGAAAATAAGCAGCTGAAAAGCGAATACAAGAAAAAAGGCATCCTGCATTATCCGAATAAAGAACCGGAAATTACCTATACCATCATGAATATGCGTGATCCGTTAATTGGTGGAAATTCACTGGAAAAAATTGCCTTACGTCGTGCTCTCGCCTTGTCCTATAACCAGAAAGAAGCCATCCAGCAGTTGTACAAAGGTCATGCCGATAAAGCTGAAATGATTTTGCCAGAGGGCGTGGGTGGACATGACCCGACGTATAAAAGCAGTATTGCTTATAACCCATTACTGGCCAATAAACTGCTTGACCGCTTTGGCTATAAGAAAGGCGCTGATGGTTACCGAACCTTGCCTGATGGCAAACCTTTGACACTAAAAATGAATTCAACCAGCTCAAGCTCTTCGGTGATTTCTGCAGAGTTATGGAAAAAGAATCTGGATGCGATCGGGGTGCGAATTGAGTTCAAGGTCAGTAATTTTGCTGACAATTTAAAAGAAGCCACCCAATGCAAACATATGATGTGGGGTGGGGCCTGGATTGCGGACTATCCGGAAGGGGAAAACTTTGCCCAATTACTGTATGGGCCAAATGCGCAGCAAGGCAACCTGAGTTGCTATACCTCAAAAGCCTATGACGCATTGTACCAGACTGCAATGAAACTGCCGCCACAGCAGCGGACGCCATATTATGAGCAGATGAACCGCCAGATGGAGGCCGATAATCCATGGATTCTGCACAATACTCGTATACGTAACTGGTTAATTCATCCGCATGTACAGGGCTTTAAAGCCCATCCGGTGACCAGAGCAGTTTGGCAATATATGGATATTGAACCTGTTAAAAAATAACTTGAGAAGATTAAGAACCAGTATGAATGTGAATAAAAATACTTTAAAAAAACTGGCCAGTGGGGTGTTAGTGGCCGGTTTGATGATGGCAGGGAGTGCACCGACATGGGCCAGCAATCCTGCCAACCCGAATAAGGTTTTAAAAACAGTATTTCTGGCAGCTGAAACCGGTTTTGATCCTGGTTATATCCATGACCGTTATTCAGCCAAGATTAATGCTGCGATTTTTGAGACCTTATTTACCTATGATTATCTGGCCTCGCCGGCAAAATTAGTGCCATTGACTGCAGTCAGTTTGCCTCAAGTGAGTGCAGACGGTTTGACTTATACCATTAAAGTTAAAAAGGGTATTTACTTTGCCGATGATCCGGTCTTCGGCGGTAAAAAACGTGAACTGACTTCGTATGACTATGCTTATAGCTTGAAACGTCTATTGGACCCAAAGCTGCATTCACCGAACAGCTGGTTGCTGGATGGCCGAATTAAAGGGCTGGACGCATGGATGGCCCTGACCAAAAAGAATGGCAAAGCCTATGAAAATCCGTTTGAAGGTATTCAGACCCCAGACCGCTATACCTTGGTATTAAAGCTGAATAATCCGGATCAGAACTTTCCGATGTTGCTGGCACATGGACCTGCCGCTGCAGTAGCTCGTGAAGTGATTGAAAAATATAAAGACAAGGCGGGTTGGGTCATGAATAGGCCAGTGGGAACTGGCCCTTACGTGCTCAGCCGTTGGACACCAGGCTCACGGATTATCTTAAAACCAAATCCAGCTTATCGTGGTTTTGTCTGGGACTTTAAAGCCAGTGGTGCAGAAGATCAGGCCATTGTAAAAGCCATGCAGGGCAAAAAAATGCCTCAAATCGGCACTATTGATGTGCGTGTTATTGAAGAAGCGCAATCCCGGATGCTGGCATTTAAGAAAAATGAACTGGACCTGCTCGAAATTGAAGGCGATATCGTCGTACAGGCCCTCGATGGTGACAAATTAAAGCCTGAGCTGGCTCAGCAGGGAGTGAAGCTGTCACGTATTTTAGAGCCCTCCATTAGTTACCATTACTGGAATATGCAAAACCCGGTCGTGGGTGGTTTCGCGCCAGAAAAAATTGCCTTACGTCGTGCCATGGCGATGGCATTTTCTGTAGAAAATATGATCAATGTATTACTTAAGGGAGATGGCGCAAAACTGCATATGCCTATTCCCCCAGGAGTAGCAGGCTATTCACCGTCCTATAAAAGCAGTATTCCCTATTCAGTCAAAGCAGCCAACATGTTGCTCGACCGCTATAACTACAAGATCGGTGCAGATGGCTGGCGAAAGACGCCTGAAGGTAAACCTCTGGTGATTGAACTGATTACTGGGAATACCAGTCGGGGCCAGCAGCAGGGTGAATTCTGGAAAAAGACCCTGGACAGTATCCATATTCAGCTGACCAGTAAGGCCATGCCATTCGCTGAAGGCATCAAGCTGGAAAAGCAATGTAAAACCATGTTTAAGAGTTCTGCATGGATTGCCGATTATCCAGATGCTGACAACTTTATGCAGTTGTTCTATGGCAAGAATGTCAATGTCACCAACAATGCCTGTTTCAAGCATCCTGAATTCGACCGTCTATACGAACAAACCCAGAGCATGCCGCCAGGTCCGGAGCGTGATCTGCTCTACCGCAAAATGACCCGAATTCTGGAAGTCAACATGCCGACCCTGATGCTCTATAGCACCTACCGTAACGCTTTGACCCAACCCCAAATTATTGGACATAAGTCCCATCCGATTCTGTCTTCAGAATGGATGTATATCGATATTAATACGAAAAAGTAAGAAAAAATCTGGAGATGAATATGAAATCAAAATCTTTAAAATTAAGTACCTTATGTTTAATGATGATGGGGGGATATCAAGGTGTAGCGGCAGATACCCAAGTACAGCTGCTGCCATTATTCAAGGCTGCAGAAATTCCGTCTTTATGTGATGCCAGTCTGGCCTCCATGCAAAAAGATATCCAGATATTTGAAAATAAGAAAATTAAAAATAAAGCCAAGGCCGGGCCTTATCTGGCTGAATGGGATGAATTGCATGCCAAAGCCCGTGATTTCGGTGCTGCAGTAGGGTTGTACAGTAATGTCGATCCGGATCCTGCATTGCGTCAGGCAGCCGATGACTGTGAACTTAAAATCAGCAAATACCAGACCACCCTGTATCAGAATCCTAAACTGTATGCCCAGTTCAAGAAACTGAAAGCCAGTGATCCGATTGATCAGAAATTTTTAGAAGATATTCTGGAGCAGTTTGAGAACACCGGGGTACAACTCAGTGCAGAAAAACAGAAACGACTGAAAGAAATTATTGAAGAAAGTACCAAACTGGGACAGGACTTTTCCAAAAATGTGCGGGATAACCCTGAAAAAGTTGAATTTACTCCAGCTGAAATGAAAGGCCTGCCAGAAAGTTACATCGCAAATTTAAAGAAAAATGAAAAGGGCAATTATCTGCTCGGCTTTGATTATCCGGAATACCAGCCTTTTATGGAGCTGGCAGAAAGTGATGAAGCACGCAAACGTTACCAGACCGCTTACACGCGTCGCGGGACCGAACAAAACTTGCAATTCATGAAAAAGGCCATTGATCTGCGTTATGAAATGGCACAACTTTTTGACAAGGAAAGCTATGCCCATTCTGCGCTTGAATTCCGCATGGCCAAAACTTCGGAAGCGGTGAACGGTTTTCTGGATGAGGTTTATGCCAAAGTTGCACCTCTAGAAAAGCAGGATGTAGAACAATTACGCCAGTTCAAGGCTGAAACTTTAAAAGTTCCATTAGAGAAAGCAGAAATTACACGCTGGAATCAGGGTTACTGGAGTGAAAAACTGCGTCAGGCCAAATACAAGGTAGACCAGGAAAAATTGCGGGATTATTTCCCGACAGAAGCATCGCAAAAATGGTTATTCGCTATTTCTTCGGAACTCTATGGCATTGAGTTCAATCCGGTGAAAGTCAAGGCCTGGCATGATGAAGTGGAATATTATGCGGTACATGACAAGGCTACGGGCGAATTCCTGGGCGGATTATATGTTGATAAATACCCGCGTGAAGGCAAATATGGGCATGCAGCTGTCTGGGGAGCTTATGGCGGCAGTACCCTGAATCAGCGTCGTCCGGTATCGGTACTGGTGACCAATTTTAACCGTAAGGGCTTGAACAGCAATGAACTGGAAACCTTTGTGCATGAAATGGGTCATGCCTTGCACGGGATTCTTTCGAAGACCCGCTATACAGAACAGTCTGGTACCTCGGTAGAGCGTGACTTTGTAGAAGCACCATCACAGATGTATGAAGAGTGGGCACGCCGTCTGGAAACCTTGTCAAAAGTAGCAGATTACTGTGAGCCAGCATGTCCTCGGGTGGATGCTGCCATGACCGAGCGCTTAAAGAATGTGAAGAATTACGGCCGAGGCCTGCATTATGCCCGTCAGGCTTTATATGCCCAATATGATATGGCCCTGCATGGTAAAGATGCAAAAAACATTGAGCCTTTAAAACTCTGGCAGGATATGGAAGGTAAAACTGCCTTGGGTTATGTTAACGGTCAGCAGTTCCCGGGACAGTTCGGGCATCTGATGGGCGGCTATCAGGCAGGTTACTACAGCTATATGTGGTCTGAGGTCATTGCCCTGGATATGCTTTCCTCCTTTGGCGATCAGCTGATGGACAAGAAAGTCGGTGCGCATTATCGCAATACGGTCCTGGCTCAAGGTGGTCAAAAGCATGGCGAGCAAATGGTGAAAGACTTCTTGGGTCGTGATCCGGACAGCAAAGCTTTCTTTAATGAAATCTCTGGAAAAAATTAAGGAAGGCAAGCGATGCTGGCATATATTATTCGACGGCTTTGGCAAATGATCCCGACCATGCTCGGGGTGATTTTGCTGATTTTCCTGCTGTTTAACTGGGTAGGCGGAGACCCTGCCTATATTCTGGCCGGTAAAATGGCCAATGCGGAACAGATTGAAAACATCCGTCAGCAACTGGGTGTGGATCAACCGTATTACGTACAACTCTGGATCTTTATCAAGCAGATTTTAACCTTTGATTATGGGGTGAGCTGGAGTACCGGAGAATCGGTGGCACAGATTATCACCACCCGTTTGGGGCCCTCACTGACCATTCTGATTCCACTGACCATTCTGCAAACTATTATTTCTATCATTTTGGCTTTGGGTGTGGCTTCGGTTCGTGGTTCTTTGACAGATCGCATGATCATGATGCTGTGTACGATCGGTATGTCGATCAGTATTCTGGTTTACATCATCGTGTTCCAATATTTCCTGGCCTATGAACTGAGCTGGTTCCCGGTACAGGGCTGGAGCGATAATTTTGCCGATAATCTTTTCAAATATGCCTTGTTACCTGTGCTGATTATGTTGGTGGTAAGTATCGCACCAACACTACGCCTGTATCGTAGTTTTGTACTGGATGAAGTCAATCAGGACTATGTACGTACTGCGCGTGCCAAAGGCCTGGGTGAAAACCGTATCATGGGCGTGCATGTCTTGCGCAATGCTTCGATTCCGATTATTACCGATGTGATGGCAGGACTTCCGGCACTGCTGATCGGTGCTTTCCTGATCGAACGTTTTTTTGGTATTCCGGGAATTGGCCGTGAAGTTATTATTGCGGTAGAACGTTCCGATTTTCCTGTGATTAAAGCCATTACGGTCTATGTCGCTGCTGCGACCATGATATTCAACCTGATTGCCGATCTGATCTATAAATGGGTCGATCCGCGTGTACAGTTGAAGTAGGTGAATTATGCTGAGTGCGATATTTAAAAAAGAACAAGCGGCTGAAGCAGCACCTGAATCGGCTTCAACAGGATTATGGCAACTGGCCATGCGCCGTTTGAAACGTGACCGGATTGCCATGTTTTCCCTGTATGTGGTGCTGTTTTATCTGCTGCTGCTGGTACTGTCAATGAGCGGCCTGATTGCCAAAGACTGGAATAAAGAAGTGGCGGTCAGCTATGCACCGCCGAGTTTTATCAGTGCAGCGCCAGTTCCGGCTGTATCTGATACAGAGCAGGGCGCAGAATCTGTACCTCTACCAGTCAATCCAGTTGATCCTTTAAAAGATGTCATTGCTGAATTGAATGCTGAAATTGCTGCTGAGCAGGGTGCTGGTGCAGGCATCGATTATTATGGAGTGGTCGATCCGCTGGCAGAAGACATGAAGGCCATTAATCAGGAGCTCGGCGGCCAGCTGATGGATGAAAGTGGGGAACTCAAGCAAAGTCTGGTCTTCGGCGCCGATAAATGGGGACAGGATGTTTTACAGAAAACCATCAAGGGGGCTGAAACCTCGATTCTGGTTGGACTGATTGCAGCCTTTGTCGCTGTACTGATTGGAACTGCACTGGGTGCAATAGCAGGTTACTTTGGTGGCTGGGTCGATGATCTTCTCAACTGGTTTTATAATATCTTTACTTCGATTCCCTATCTGTTGCTGGTTTTGGCGATTGCCGCAGTGTTACAACAAAAAGGTATTTTATCAATCATCCTGATTTTAGGTCTGACTGGCTGGACCGGGGTCTTCCGTTTGGTTCGTGCCGAATACATGAAACATACGGCACGTGAATATGTGCTGGCTGCCAAGGCGATTGGCGTGAGTAATATGCGTCGTATGTTTGTCCATATTTTTCCCAATGTCAGCCATATTGCCCTGGTACAGATGTCTATTCTGGTGGTGGCATTTATCAAGTCTGAAGTCATTTTGAGCTTCCTTGGTTTCGGTGTGCCTATCGGGGTAGTGTCATGGGGCAGTATGCTAAATGAAGCGCAAAGCGAGCTGATTTTGGGTAAATGGTGGCAACTGGCGGCAGCCTCAATCGCCATGGCGGTATTGGTAACTGCTTTCTCGATGTTTACCGATGCACTCCGTGATGCATTAGATCCAAAACTGAAATAGGAGCGCAACGATGTCTGAAATCAATCCAAGCACAGCACCTGCGCTACTTCGCGTAGAAAATCTACGAGTCAGTTTTAAAGGTGAAAATAAAGAATATATTGAGACTGTAAAAGGGGTTTCTTTCGAGATTCCGGCCAATACCACAGTTGCACTGGTAGGCGAATCGGGAAGTGGCAAGTCGGTCACTTCCCTCGCCATTATGGGCCTGCTTCCGGCAGAAAGCGCACGTATTTCAGAAGATAGCCAGATCATCTTTGAAGGGAAAAACCTGCTCAAGCTTAAAACCCGTGAAATGCGCCAGATGTGTGGCAAAGACATTGCCATGATTTTTCAGGAGCCGATGTCTTCGCTAAATCCGGTATTTACAGTAGGCATGCAGATTGCAGAAATCCTGCAACTACATTTAGGCATGAATAAAAAACAGGCGCGGCAACGTACCCTGGAGCTCCTCAAAGAAGTGGGGATCCCTGCGCCAGAAACTAAAATTGATGCCTATCCGGGGCAGCTTTCCGGTGGACAGCAGCAACGGGTCATGATTGCCATGGCTATTGCCTGTGAACCGAAACTGTTGATTGCAGATGAACCGACCACCGCTCTGGATGTGACTATTCAAAAGCAGATTCTGGACTTGCTGGAATCGCTGCGTCAGCGTCGTCAGATGTCGATGCTGTTTATTACCCATGATTTGGCATTGGTTGGTGAAATTGCCGATCAGGTGATTGTGATGCGCCATGGGGAAATCCGTGAACAAGGTCCGGTTCGGGAGGTGCTGGACCGGCCTCAGGACATGTATACCAAAGCCTTGTTGCACTGCCGCCCGCAACTCTCGCAACGTCCGCTACGTTTGCCGATGATTAGTGATTTTATGAAACAGGATGGCTCAACCTGGCTGGAAGATATCCGCCTGAATACTCAGCTTCCGCAACGTTCACGTGGACTAAAAGGCGGAGAGGAAATTATTCTGGATGTACGGGATCTGAAAAAATCTTTTTATAGTCGTAAAGGACTGTTTGGCAAAGATGAGTTTCAAGCAGTAAAAGGAATTTCTTTCCAACTGGCCAAAGGCAAGACCTTAGGGCTGGTCGGGGAGTCCGGTTCGGGTAAAACCACCATCGGTTTATTGCTGATGCGTCTGCAACAGGCTACGGGCGGTAAAGCACTGTTTCAGGGTCGGGACATTCTGGACATGTCGGAACAGGAATTTACCCAGTATCAACGTAAAATCCAGATCATTTTCCAGAATCCCTATGCTTCTCTAAATCCACGTTTTACTGTTGGACAAATCCTGATGGAACCGATGCAGATTCATAAAATTGGTCAGGATGATGCTGAACGCAAACAAATGGCCTTGGATCTGCTGGAGCGGGTCAGCTTACCTGCACAGGCTTTTTATCGTTATCCGCATGAGTTTTCTGGTGGTCAACGCCAGCGGATTGCAATTGCACGTTGCCTGACCTTAAAACCCGAGATTTTAATCTGTGATGAATCGGTTTCGGCGCTGGATGTATCAGTACAGGCGCAGGTGCTGAATTTACTACAAGATTTACAGGATGAATTTGGACTGAGCTATATCTTTATTTCGCATGATTTGTCGGTAGTAAAATATATTTCTGATCAGATCATGGTGATGAATCATGGGGAGCTGGTGGAAATTGCCAATTCGGATGAGCTGTATCAATCCCCACAGCATGAATATACCAAGCGTTTACTCAGTGCCATTCCGCAAGGGATTCCACAAAGTGCCTGATACATAAGGCATAAAAAAAGTCAGGCAATGCGCCTGACTTTTTTTATTTATCTTAATTAAAACTTTTTAAAGCCTTTGTTGACGCCATATGGACGGCGCGGCGCATTTTCATCACGCTCTTCACGGCGGCCGAAACCTTGATCAGGACGGTTTTCACGACGTACAAACTGAGTGCCATTCTGGTTTTCAGCTCTGTCACGACGACCATAAGCATTGTCATCACGACGCTCACGGCCAGTATTATTTTGTGGTTGCTCATCACTGTCACGACGTTGCTGACGCAAGAAACCGCCACGGCGCGCAGCCATCGGCTTGTCCTGCATACGTTCATTACGGCGTTTCGCCATACCAAACAAACCTGTACCTTGACGTGGTTTCAATTCCACAGCTTTGGTCAGGTTGTCGATATCGTTTTTATCCAGTTCAATCCAGCGACCGGTACGCAGTTCACGTGGCAAAATCACAGTACCATAACGGGTACGCAGTAGACGGCTAACTTTCAGACCTTGCGATTCAAAGATACGACGTACTTCACGGTTACGACCTTCTTTTACTACTACCTGGAACCAACGGTTGATCCCGTCACCGCCCAATTCAGAGAAAGATTCGAATTTTGCCGGACCATCGTCAAGCACTACGCCTTTGAGCATGTTGTTGCGAATTTGTGGTGTAACTTCACCCATGACACGAACTGCATATTCACGTTCGATTTCATTCGATGGGTGCATCAAGCGGTTGGCAAGTTCGCCATCATTTGTGAACAAGAGCAGACCGGTCGAGTTAATATCCAGACGACCGACCATCACCCAGCGATCGCCTGGAATAGCAGGCAGCTGTTCAAACACGGTCGGACGGTTTTCAGGATCGCTACGTGAACAAATCTCGCCTTCAGGCTTGTAATAGATAATGACACGACGACGGATTTCGTCTTCAATCTGAAAGGCAACTTTACGACCATCGATGCGAAGCTCATCACCTGGTTCGATTCGTTCACCCACTTGGGCAATTTGCCCGTTGACACTTACACGACCCGCGGCAATGACTTCTTCCATATAACGGCGAGAACCCAAACCAACGCGTGCAAGCACCTTTTGCAACTTTTCACTCATGACAGCATAACCTTAGAAATAATTATCAACAGTTCACCTATTTATGACTTCGGTGCATTCGCATCGAGGGCCATAAAAGCTTCCTTGGCATCCTGCAGGGGAGGCAATTGGCCCAAACTATTCAGGCCAAACGCATTTAAAAATTGTGGCGTTGTCATTAACAACGCAGGTCTTCCAGGGAGTTCACGAAATCCGGACTCTTTAATCCAGTTCCAGTCAAACAGCGTACGCAGGTTTTGACTGTTATTCGTAACACCACGAATCTGTTCAATATCCGCTCGAGTCACTGGCTGGTGATAAGCAATCACTGCAAGCGTCTCCAGTAATGAAGGCGATAAGCGAGCCGGTCGCTCAGGCCAGGTCTGTGCAATAATATTACGATATTTTGCACGCACTTGAAAACGATAACCTTGTGCTGTTTCAATCAGTTCGATCGAACGGCCATGCATCAGCATGGAAAGTTGTTGTAAATACTGACGTAATTCCTGCTTGCTATAGTGATCCTGAAAAGTTTCTTTCAGACGAGCCAATGAAACCGCGGAGTCGCTGGCAAAAATAATGGCTTCAAGCTGCATCAATACTTCATGCAGATTATCTTCTGCAGATAACAGCGTATTTTGATCGAGTGTCATTGACTGGCTCCTTGAATTGCGAGCGGGGCTTCAATACCTGTAGCAATAATCTGAATTTTTTGTTGTCGGGTCAGTTCCAGCACCGCCATAAAGGTTACCACCATACCCATACGGCCTTGGCTCGGTTTTAACAAGTCCTTAAAGCTGAGTATTGCGCCAGTTTCAATACAACTTTCAATATAGGCAATACGTTCTTCCAGCAGTACCGGTTCCTGTTGCACCTGATGAATCACGGGTTCAGGACGATTAAATATACAAAGCAAGGCATCACGCAATAAATCGCTTGAATAGCCTTCATTCGGCTGCTGGATTTCGCCCAAACTGACGTTGGTGGTGAAAGTGTCACGTTCCAGAATCGGCATCTGGCCCAGACGTTCTGCTGCCTGTTTAATTCTTAAATAATTTTCTAAACGGTCAATCAGTTCTTGTTTTGGATCCTGTTCAATCGCAGTCAGGCTTTTCGGTTTCGGCAAAAGCAAACGTGATTTCAGATCTGCCAGTAAGGCCGCCATCACCATATAGTCGGCCGTCAGCTCGATGTTCAGGGATTTCATCGCGTCCATATAAGACAAATACTGCGCTGCAATCGGCGCGATATCGACCTGTAACAGATCAAAACCGTTTTTTTGAATCAGGTAAATTAAAAAGTCGAGTGGGCCTTCAAAATGTTCTAATAAGATTTCAAATGCCGCTGGAGGAATGTACAGATCCTCTGGAATTGTATCCTGCCATTCATCCAGAACCCGAATGTGCGGAGCAGATTCCATAGTGTTATGGATAATTTGAGTCATTACAATTATAGGCCACGCGAATTTTCAAAGGCATGCAAAGGCTTGATTTTCGGTATCTGATCGAAAGAAAAGCACAGGATTAAGCGTTGTCATTGTACTGGAAAAGTAACTTTAAATAAATTAAATAAGCCGTCAAAGCCATAAAAACTTAAAAAAATAATGGAATTTATCTGCGATTTTAAAATAGCACAAAGGAAAATGGCAGAATCGGGCGGGAAATGCAGCGGTGATTTTCATGCTAAATTGGCTCTCATAATTAAGCTTATCTGGTAGATGATGCCAGTTGATTCACTTCAAAACTCGATCAATACAGTGATTCTCCTCAAAAGAGTAAATAAGCTAGCTGGCAGATATCGAATGATTTTCAAACGGATTTCCCATTAAAAAACATAAAATTAATAAGTATTAATAAAATATCTCCCTATAATTTTTGGTCAAAAATACCGCTATACTCTCGAAAAATAGTCAAGAATCACAAAAATCAATAAAAAGGTGAAGAAAGCATGCCACTTATTCTGGTTGTTATTGGGATGATCGCATTCGGGGGATTTTGGGCTTATCCCAAATATCAGATTATGCAGCTTGAAGATGAAGCACGCACAGGACTGAAATTAGGTGGATTTTCAGCTTTTGCGGAACAGGCCCGACCTGTCATGCAGGCCATGAAAATGGATTTTAGTGTGCTGGACCAATATCCCAATATTCGTTTTTACATGCGGCATATGGCTTATGAGGGCGACCAGCTGGATGAGCGGATTAAACTGGATATGCAAGCCATGTCTTGTGAGTCGATCAATTCCTTTAAAGTCATGGAACCCAAAGCACGTACGGCGATGCTGAATGTACTGGAAGATGATCAGATCATTTTTCATGTGTATCTGAAAAATAAGCTGGGCGAGGAACTCATGCACCATGAACAGAAGCTATCGCAATGCCCAAATTTCATTGCAGTTCGTCATTATGAACGTAGTTCAGATTCCTAAACTGGTTTTGGCAACCATTGCATACCTGTCGAATTGAAAAGAATAGAACTGCAACCTCTCACCCTATGCTTTTTTAGATTTTCATGGTGAGGAATGATTGTATTCCTTGGTCGCAAATTCAATGATACGTTGGCAAGTCTCTGCCAGGCATACATTTTGGTTTGAATAGATCTGCAACAACTGTCTCGCTACAGCCAACGTCAGGAAAAATTGGTACTCAGTATGATCAATATTTACAGTGGGATGGGAAGGAAAATGTGCTTCGACCATGACTGCCTTGGATTGGAGTGTCCAAGGCAGTTCTGCATAGATTAAATCCTGTGCAGAAAATTCATGCTGATTTAGCAGGAGATAAAATAAATCCATTCATTTTGACTCCCCGAATGTTTGTAGGAATTTCTCAAGCGTCGTTTATTCAAAGGCGCTGACATCTCCCATACCACGACGAATCACTTCTGGATGATCACCGGATAAATCTACAATAGAAGTTGTGCTCAACGTGCCTAAACCACTATCTACAAAAACATCAATGCGTTTGCCCAGCTGCATTTCAATATCATAAGGATCATCGAGTGGGTCAGTCTGACCCGGTAAAATCAGGGTAGAGGTCAATAACGGCTCACCGAGTTCTTTGAGTAACAGCTGACATACCGGATTATTCGGAATGCGTAGACCAATAGTTTTCTTTTTAGGATGCATCAACCGACGTGGCACTTCACTGGTCGCAGGTAAAATAAAGGTCGTGATGGCCGGTGTATTATTTTTCAGCAAACGGTACATGGCATTGTCCACTTTGGCATAAGTGGCAATATCGGATAAATCACAGCACAGAATCGCATATTGATGCTTTGGGCCCAAACCACGAATTTGCGCAATCCGCTCCATGGCACTCTTGTTCCCAATCTGGCAACCAATCGCATAGGCCGCATCAGTGGGATAGACCACCACATCACCCGCACGGATACGTTCCACTGCCTGACTGATTAAGCGGGGTTGCGGATTGTCTGGGTGTACGCGTAAATGCAGCATAGAGACTACTCCAAGCTTGGGCTGATGGCTTATTATGTGGCGCTCAGGCAAGATCTGGCAATCATAAAAAAGGTAGATTTGTGTAATTTAATCAAGCATTTCACGTATAAATTCATCAGATTGTAAACTTTTGCCACCTCTGATGCAGATACAGATACATTGGATAAAGCGTGCTGCATCACGTGGAAGTTTGGCTGTACCATTAAAATAAGCCTGTACTTGAGCGTAGACATTATCTTTAAAGCTGGCACCATCACCGCCGTCGCCAGCCAGGTTATCCAAAGAAACCCGGAATTTACGGCCAAAAGCCTGGGCAAACATCCATTCAATCGCCTGTGGCTTGATTTCGACCTGTTCAAATAAAGCCTGCTGTTCGCGGGTGCGGCCATCCGGTGCATACCAGTAACCCAGATCAGGCAACAGACGGCGTTTGTCTCCGGCAATGGTCCAGTGACTGATTTCATGCAAGGCACTATTAAAGAAACCATGCGCAAACTGGATCAGGGCAGGACGGTCTGCGCTGGCAGGGAAATATTCTGGTTCAAATTCGCCGCGCACTAAAGTGACATTTAAATGGGAAAACCAGTGATTAAAGTGTAAGATGAGCCAGTCCACTTGCTGCGCTTCTGACGATAAATTCGCCCATGGCGAGAGTTGCACTTGTTGTGTTGAACTGTCAGAATCAAGGCTTGGAATTGTGCTAACGAGTGATGAAACATTCACTTCTGTTTGCGGCTGCAACAGATGCATGACTTGAGTTACCCAAATGGTCTGTCGAAATAAGTACAAAATTGTATCTTAATCTTTGACAGAGTACTGATGAATTTGTAGAATTGCCGCCTTAATTATGTCAGCAAATACCTTTCCGGCACAGATTGAGCCGTTTAAATGGGCTGAACAGGGCTTTAAATGGTCAGGTCAACTGCCTTTATCCCGCTTTGTTCGTATCGCTCGTGAAGCTGTTGGATCAATTGATGATCAATTGATTAACATAGACTGTAAGCTATCAATGGATGCCTATCATCGTATTGCATGGCTAGATGGTCACGTTGAAACAAAAGTTCCTATGGAATGCCAGCGCTGTCTGGAAACTGTAGAAATTGAACTGGTTTCTTCATTCCATTTGGCACTTGTGGATGATGAGTCACTGATAGAGCGCTTGGATGAGGATGCTGATTTCATCGTCCTAGGTGAAAGTGAAGCAACGACCAAAGGTGATTATGATGCACCGGCGACCGCTGATTTGCTCGCGCTGATAGAAGATGAACTGTTATTGTTGATGCCGTTGTCGCCTAAACATGAGTTTTGTGAACATAAGCATCAACCTGCCGTAGAAGAAGTGGCTGAAGAAAAACGGGACAACCCGTTTGAAGTTTTGGCTGCTTTGAAGGGTAAACTTAACTAATTTTTGTGTTATACTCTTGTGTATAAGACAATCGAATTTGTTCTGATCCATTTTTTCGATCTTTGTAAGGAGCCATCATGGCCGTTCAGCAAAACCGTAAAAGTCGCTCTCGCCGTGACATGCGCCGTTCACATGACGCTTTAACCGAGAATGCATTAACTGTAGACCAAGCTACTGGCGAGACTCACCGTCGTCACCACGTATCTAAAGATGGTATCTACCGTGGTCGTCAATTATTCGCTAAAGCATCTGCTGAATAATTGGTGATGTATTAAGCGTCAAGCTTAGTAGAAAAAATGGGAGCATTTAGCTCCCTTTTTTTTGTCTTTGATTTCTAGGTGTATCGGTTTTTTGTTGTATTTGGCAATTACCGCCGACAAAATTACATGCTAAATTGCGCTCCACAATGATTTAGGTGGTCTTATTGGTCAGTCTTCTTGTTAGGATTGAAGAAGCACACCTCTTGAATGAAAGGATTTTATTATGTCTGCTACACCACTCGAACAAGCAGCGCCAGCAACAAAAACTGCATTTGTGTTTCCGGGTCAGGGTTCCCAAAAAGCTGGTATGCTGGCTGAGCTTGCAGAACAGTTTGCGAGTATTCGCGAGACATTTGCAGAAGCATCTGAAGCCGTCGGTTTTGATCTGTGGCAGATTGCGCAAACTGGCGAAGGTCTGGATCAAACCGAATTTACCCAGCCGGTATTGCTGACTGCAAGTATTGCCTTATGGCGCGTGTGGTTGGAATCTGGCGGTGTAGCACCGAAATATCTGGCAGGCCATTCACTGGGTGAATATAGCGCACTGGTCGCATCGGGTGCTTTAAGCCTAGGTGATGCTGCGAAGCTGGTGAACCTGCGTGGCAAATTGATGCAAACTGCTGTACCTCAGGGTGTGGGTGCAATGGCTGCCATTTTGGGTCTGGACGATGCCAAAGTGATTGAGCTGTGTGCACAAGCAACTGCAGCAGGCGAAGGCTCTGTCGAAGCAGCGAACTATAATGCGCAAGGGCAAGTAGTCGTTGCAGGCAATAAAGATCGCGTTGAAGCAGTCATGGCACTGGCCAAAGAAAATAGCGCCAAAGCGATTGCACTGCCGGTATCGGTTCCATCGCACTGTTCATTGATGAAACCTGCGGCAGAACAGTTTGCACCCGCATTGGAACAAACCGCCATTGAGCTGCCACGCATTCCTGTATTACAAAATGTAGGCGCTGAAGCTGCGGCGGATGTCCCTGCATTGCGTCAGGCTCTCACTGCGCAGTTATATCAATCGGTACAATGGACCAAAACGCTGCAATTCCTGCAAGATGAGGGGATTGAGTACATCGTAGAATGTGGTCCGGGTAATGTATTGAGCAATCTGGCGAAACGCTTGCCGAATATTCAAAAAGCACTTCCACTAGACAGTCAATCCCGTCTGGAAGATGCATTAAACACCGTATTGGCGGCAGAAGGGAAAAGTGCATGACACAGGAACGTAAAGTTGCTCTGGTAACAGGTGCAAGTCGTGGTATTGGTGCTGCGATCGCACAGCAATTGATTCAAGACGGTTATTTTGTCGTAGGTACTGCAACGTCTGAAGCAGGTGCGGAAAAATTATCGGCAGAATTTGCTGAAAATGGCGCTGGAAAAGTACTAGATGTACGTGATGGTGCTGCGATTGATGCGCTGGTAACGGACATCGAACAGAACTATGGTCCAGTCCTTGCGTTGGTCAATAATGCAGGTATTACCAAAGACAATTTGCTGCTGCGTATGTCTGAAGATGACTGGGATGATATTTTAAATATTCACCTGAAAGCAGTTTACCGTTTATCTAAGCGTGTGCTGAAAGGCATGACCAAGGCGCGTTTCGGTCGCATCATTAACATCAGTTCTGTGGTGGCACACTTTGCCAACCCCGGTCAGGCCAACTATTCTGCTGCCAAAGCAGGTATTGAGGCATTTAGCCGTAGCCTTGCCAAAGAAATGGGCAGTCGTCAGATTACGGTAAACTCGGTCGCACCAGGTTTTATTGCGACTGAGATGACTGAACAGTTAAGCGAAGAAATTCGTAAAAAAATGACTGAGCAAGTGGCATTAAACCGTTTAGGTGATCCACAGGATATCGCAAATGCCGTAAGTTTCTTGGCTTCAGATAAAGCCAGTTACATTACTGGTACAGTTATGCATGTAAATGGGGGCTTATACATGAGCTAAGCTCAAGTATAAACTTTCCAAATTTTTTAGATTCAATTAAACTAACGGCATTAAAAACGCCACAAGCAATGAGGAGAATTCCTGTGAGCGATATCGAACAACGTGTTAAGCAAGCAGTTGCAGAACAACTTGGTATCAAAATCGAAGAGATTAAAAACGAAGCATCTTTCATGGATGACTTAGGTGCAGATTCTCTAGATCTAGTTGAACTTGTTATGTCTTTCGAAAATGATTTCGACATCACGATTCCTGATGAAGATTCTAACGAAATCACAACTGTTCAATCTGCAATTGACTACGTTTCTAAGAAACTAGGTTAATCGCCGATTTCAGCTTTGCTGAACATAAAGACCACCCTAGAGGTGGTTTTTTTGTGTCTGCTTTTCACATGAATGGAGGTTTTACAATTCATTACCTTTCTGTCACCAATGACTAACTATCTCTCTAGAGTTTTCATTATAAAAATAAGAGTGATGTGACATTAACAACAAGAATGGAGTCCGCTATGGGTCTTTTTGATTTTGTAAAAGGTATCGGTAAGAAGAATACAGCTGCTGCGGAACCACAGGCTGCACCTACAACGACAACGCCGGCTGCAGCACAACCTGCGGAGCCTTCTGCTCAGGAAGTGGCAAATAAATTACTCGGCCATGTGAAAAGTCTGGGCCTTCCGATCACTGGTTTATCCATCAGTTATAATTCAGCCTCAGATCTGGCGACGGTCAGAGGTCAGGTACAAAGTCAGGCCGATCGTGAAAAGATTGTTCTGGCCGTGGGTAATATTGATCATGTGGCCAAAGTGGATGATCAGCTTACAGTGAGTAGTCCTGAGCCGGAAAGTAAGTTCTACACGGTGAAATCAGGTGACAGTTTGTCAAAAATCTCAAAAGAATTTTATGGTGATGCCAATCAGTATAATAAAATTTTTGAAGCCAACCGTCCGTTGCTCAAAGATGCAGATGATATTTTTCCGGGACAGGTGCTCCGCATTCCTGCTTAAGGTTTAATAAGTCCAATCAATGTTCAATCTCAAAGCCCCGTTTGGGGCTTTGTTGTTTTTGCTGGTAGCTTTAGAAATTCAAAATCATTAAATACCCAAGTCCAGATATAAACTTTCTTTGACTTCTTCCATCACCACATAACTATGTGAAGATGCAGAAGCGGGCAGTTTTTTCAGTAAATCCCCCAGTAAACGGCGATAAGCACTCATTTCTTTTAAACGTGCTTTGACCAGATAATCAAAATCACCGGAAATTAAATGGCATTCCAGGACTTCTGGAATCTCAGTCAGATTACGAGCCACCTGATCAAAGACATCTCCTGATTTGGCGGAGAGTTTGATTTCCAGAAAAACCAGCAGGTTGCGCTCCAGCATTTCCGGATTTAAACGGGCGTAATAGCCCATGATGATGCCTTCGCGCTCTAGCCGTTTTACCCGCTCTGAACAGGGCGTGGTCGATAGATTGACGCGTGCTGCAAGTTCGCTAATGGCAATCCGGCCATCGCGTTGCAGGATATCCAGAATCATGCGGTCAATGCGGTCTAATTTGCGCATCAATATTTCCCTCTTTTTTTTAATTCTGCCCGAAAAAATATTTATTTCACTGAATATACAGTCTGAATATAGTGAATTTAACTATTAAAGCAAAAATATACTAGTGAAATAAACTGAAAAGATGTTTGAGGGTTAAGGTAATGCGCGTATTGGTTTTAGGTAGTGGTGTGATTGGTGTGGCAAGCGCTTACTATCTGGCGCAGCAGGGAGCAACCGTGACTGTGCTGGATCGTCAGGCAGGTCCGGCGCAAGAAACCAGCTTCGGTAATGCCGGGCAGATTTCTCCAGGATATTCGACCCCTTGGGCTGCACCAGGTATTCCATTTAAGGCAGTCAAATGGATGTTTCAGCATCATGCACCGTTGGCGATTAATGTCGATGGCAGCTTGTGGCAATTGCAGTGGATGGCACAAATGCTGAAAAACTGTAATGCCCAGCATTATGCAGTCAATAAAGAACGAATGGTGCGTGTGGCTGAATACAGCCGTGACTGTTTACGTAATTTGCGCCGTGATATTGGCATCTCTTATGAAAACCGCGCGAAAGGTACTTTGCAGATTTTCCGTAAAGATGCGCAGCTGGATGCAGTTCAGCGCGATATCGAAGTTCTGAAGGAAACTGGAGTTGAGTTTGAACTGCTGGATCGCGATGGACTGGCGCGTGTAGAACCGGCATTGGCACAGGCAAAAGACAAACTGGTGGGTGGTCTTCATTTACCCAATGATGAAACAGGTGACTGCTATCTGTTTACCAATGCCCTGGCAGAACATGCCAAAGGGATGGGTGTAGAGTTCAAGTTCAATCAAAACGTTGAAAAGCTGATTGTAGAAGGTGACCAGATTAAGGGCGTTCTGGTGAATGGTCAGGTGCTCACTGCAGATAAATACGTGCTGGCCTTTGGTAGTTATTCACGTGATTTCCTCAAACCGCTTGAACTGAATTTACCGGTATATCCAGTAAAAGGTTATTCATTGACGATTCCTATTTTAGATCCGGCCTTCGCACCGCAATCTACCGTGCTGGATGAAACCTATAAAATTGCGATTACACGTTTTGACCAGCGCATTCGCGTCGGTGGAATGGCGGAACTGAGTGGTTTTAACCTAGGTCTGAATGAAGACCGTCGCGGCACGCTGGAAATGGTGACCCGTGATTTATTCCCAGGGGGCGATATGAATCAGGCCAGCTTCTGGACAGGCCTGCGTCCAATGACCCCGGACAGTACGCCAATTATTGGAAAAACCCGTTTTAAAAACCTGTTCCTGAATACCGGACATGGCACGCTAGGCTGGACCATGGCTTGTGGTTCAGGGAAATTAATCAGCGATCTGGTCTTGGCCCGTGATCCTGAAATTAGTACCGAAGGTCTGTCATTGGCGCGCTATCACCAAGCAGCTTAAGACCATCTGAGGCGGAATATTCAAGGAGGAATGTATGCCACGTCCCATTACTGCGATCATTCATCAACAGGCGCTTGCGCATAATTTAAGTGTGGCGCGCCAATGTATGCCCAATAGTCAGGTATTTGCCGTGGTCAAGGCCAATGCCTATGGGCACGGGATTGAACGTGTCTATGCTGGACTTGAAGGTGCACACGGTTTTGCCTTTCTGGATATTGAAGAGGGCGCGCGGCTACGTGCGCTGGGATGCAAGAAGCCGCTAATGTTGCTCGAAGGTATTTTCGCTTTTGAGGATTTATTTGCATGTGTGAAGCATGAAATGAGCTTTGCCATTCATTCCCGACATCAAGTGCAATGGCTGAAACAGTTTGCCGAAATAGCGCCGGATGCACAGTTTGATGTGTATTTGAAAATGAACAGCGGCATGAACCGTCTGGGTTTCGAGCCGCAGCAATATGCAGAGATCTGGCAGGAGCTGCAACAGCTGAACACTGTCCGTTCCATTACCCATATGACCCATTTCTCCGATGCGGATGGCCAGCGTTTTGGCGTGGACGGGATTCAGTATCAAAACCTGATTTTTAGCCAGTCCATTCAGGGGCTTGAAGGTAAAATCTCGCTCAGTAATAGCGCAGCCATTCTGCGGCATCATCAAACCCTTCATTCAGACATTGTACGTAGCGGCATCATGCTGTATGGCAGTTCACCAGATTATCCAACACACACGATTCAAGACTGGAATCTGCAACCGAGCATGAGCTTGCGCAGTGAAATTATTGCCATTCAAACGATCCAGACAGGTCAGAGTGTTGGCTATGGTTCCAAATTTATTGCCATGCAGGAAATGCGGGTCGGGATTGTGGCCTGTGGTTATGCCGATGGTTATCAACGACTATCGGAGACCGGTACACCCGTGCTGGTAGATTCAATCAAAACGCACACATTGGGTCGAATCAGTATGGATATGCTGGCGGTAGATCTGACTGCACTGCCGCACGCAGATATAGGTAGTGAAGTGGTACTTTGGGGCCAATCTTCCCAAGGTGTGGTTTTGCCGATTGATGAAGTGGCGGCCAGTTCAGGCACCATCGGCTATGAGCTGATGTGTGCGGTGACCGCTCGGGTTCATTTCCAGATTGACGCTTAAATTTTTAATTTAAATTTTATTTAAATATCCCAAACAAGGAATATCAGCATGACACAGGCAAATACAGCCATTCAGCGACTCAACAGCAATCAAATCATGAGTGCGGTGACGATTCATCAGCAAACCGTGTATCTATCGGGTCAGGTGCCGAATAGCACGGATCTGGATGTACGCGGACAAACACTGGAAGTCTTTGCAAAAATTGAGGAATTGCTCGCATTGGCAAATACCGATAAAAGCCAGCTGCTTTCTGCACAATTATTTGTCAAGCATCTAGATGATTTTGCTACCGTAAACCAGCTTTGGGTGGAATGGTTACGAGGTCATGGTACGCCGGCACGTGCTACGATTCAGGCAGATTTGGTCAATCCGGACTGGCTGATTGAAATTGCAGTCATTGCAGCTCAAGCTTAATTGAATTTTTGATATTGAAATCTCCCATGCAATGATTTAAGTCGTTTTAGTGCAGTAAATCTCACTGAACAGCGCAGTAAAAAGTATGAAAATGTCATAATAAGCGTTCGAGGACTGAACGTTGTAAATTCAGCTTGATGCTGTTGTAAAGATTAAAAAGGATGTAAAAATGAAAACCACCCCGGGCACAGAAGACGTAAAATCGTCGCCGCATGAGTTGCAACGAAAACTCTCTAACCGACATTTGCAGTTAATCGCCATTGGTGGCTGTATCGGTACTGGCCTGTTTATGGGATCGGGAAAAACCATCTCCCTGGCAGGCCCTTCAATTTTGATCATTTATATGATCATTGGTGGCATGTTCTTCTTCCTGATGCGTGCGTTGGGTGAAATGCTGTTGTCCAATCTGCATTACAAATCTTTTATTGATATGGCCCATGACCTGATCGGGCCGGGTGCTGGCTATTATATTGGCTGGTCGTACTGGCTGGGTTGGGTGCTGGTAGGGATTGCCGATCTCGCGGCGATTATTAACTATTTGAGTTTCTGGCTGCCCGAAGGCATGGCCTTTACCCCGATGGGGCAGGCGATGATTAGTATTGGCTGTGTGCTGTTTATTCTCGCGATTAACCTAGTCACGGTAAAACTGTTTGGTGAGATTGAATTCTGGTTTGCACTGATCAAGATTTTAGCTATTCTCGGTTTGATCTTTGTCGGTGGTTATATGGTGTTTAGCGGTTTTCAGGCACCGAGTGGCGCTGTCGCCAGCTTTAGTAATGTCTGGGCACATGGTGGTTTATTTCCCAAAGGCTTTACCGGTTTTCTGGCAGGCTTCCAGATTGCCATGTTTGCCTTTGTCGGGGTGGAACTGCTCGGCACCATGGCGGCAGAAACAAAAGATCCGGAAAAGAATTTACCCAAAGCGGTCAACGCCATTCCTACACGGATCATTCTGTTCTATGTATTGTCATTGCTGATGATCATGTCGGTCACACCGTGGCATCTGATTCCTGCGGATCAAAGTCCTTTTGTGAGTTTGTTTCTGTATGCCGGTATTCCAACTTCAGCCATTATCATGAACCTGGTGGTGTTGTCGTCAGTGATGTCCTCTATGAACAGTGGCGTATTCTCGACCAGCCGTATGTTGTTTGGTCTGGCACGTGACGGACAAGCACCTCAAGCTTTGGCGCGGTTATCTAGCAGAGCTGTACCAGCCACAGGGTTATTTTTCTCCTGTGCTTTTATTATGTTGGGGGCAGCATTTCAGTATTTTGTGCCAAACACCATGGAAGCCTTTACTCTGGCGAGTTCGCTGTGTGTGATCCTGTTTATTAGTATCTGGAGCATCATTATGGTGTGCTACATCCGTTACCGTAAGCAGCAACCGCAAAAGCATGCCGCCTCGACCTTTAAAATGCCGGGTGGAGTGTGGATGTCTTATGTGGTATTGGCATTCCTGTTATTCGCCTTGATTATTTTAAGTCTGGAACCCGATACCTTAAAGGCTCTGATGATCAGTCCTTTATGGTTAATTATTCTGGCAGTGACCTATCGTTTGCTGTATAAGCCGCGTATGCGTCAGCGTGGTAATCCTTAAATATTCAGACATAAAAAAATCCCCGACTGATCGGGGATTTTTTTATTGTGCAGGTGAATTAGAAAGTAGGTTTAACCACGACTAAAATCACCACTGCAAATAAGATCAGGGTTGGCATCTCATTAAAATAACGCCAAAACTTGTGTGACTTGTAATGTGCATTATCAATCAGCTTCTTGCGGTAATAACCACACACCAGATGGTAAATCACCAATAAGCCGACCAGGCCGACTTTAAGGTAAAACCATAAGGCTTCATGGTAATGACGCGTTGCATCACCCCAATCCACCAGAAAGTGTGCCGTAATCAAGGTGGCCAACATGGCTGGCCACATGATGCCACGGTACAACTTGCGTTCCATGACTTCAAAGCGTTGATGACTGATGGCATCTTCGCTCATGGCATGATAAACATATAAACGTGGCAAGTAGAACAAAGCCGCGAACCAGCAAACTACTGCAATAATATGTAATGCTTTTACCCACAAGAAAGCATCAGAAGGAGCATCCATCAAGTCACCCTAAACTGGGCAGCTTAGCCTTCCCATTTTTTGAAAATGAGACAAGCATTTACGCCGCCGAAACCGAAACTGTTACTCATCACAGTATTCAATTTTGCGTCACGTTTTTCAAGCACGATATCAAACGGTTTTGCGCCTTCATCCAGCTCGGTCACGTTGATGTTTGGCGCAATAAAGTCATTTTGCATCATCAGAACTGAATAAATCGCTTCCTGAACACCAGCAGCACCCAGACTGTGACCTGTCATTGACTTGGTTGAGCTTAGTGGCGGAACCTGACCTTCACCGAAAGCACGTTCCATTGCTTTAAGTTCTGTGATGTCACCCGCTGGAGTAGAAGTACCATGTGTATTTACATAGTCAATTTTATCGACACCGTGTTGTTTTGCTTCTTCTAAAGCCATCAGTACACAACGCGTTGCACCTTCACCAGATGGTGCAACCATGTCGGCACCATCCGAGTTAGCTGCATAGCCTACGACTTCGGCAAGAATGTTGGCACCACGCGCTTGCGCATGTTCCAAAGACTCAAGGATTACAAAACCACCACCACCGGCAATCACGAAACCGTCACGGTCTGCAGAATAAGGGCGTGATGCTGTTTCAGGGCTGTCGTTGTATTTAGAGCAAAGTGCGCCCATCGCATCAAACAACAAGCTTTGTGACCAGTGATCTTCTTCACCGCCACCTGCCAGCATTAAATCTTGTTTGCCGAGTTGAATCAGGTTGTAGGCATAACCAATCGCATCCGCAGAAGTTGCACATGCACTAGTAATGGTATGTGCTACACCTTGTAATTTGAATGCAACGCCAACGTTAGCCGTAATGGTGTTGGTCATATTACGTGGTACAAAGAAAGGACCGACTTTACGCGCACCTTTGGTTTGCAATAATTCGTTCATTTCAATAACGGAAGCAGTTGAACCGCCACCTGAACCACCCGCGATACCATAGCGTGGGTTGCCAGCTAGATCTTCAACCTTTAAACCTGCATGTTCAACTGCAGCAAGAGCTGAGTTGTACGCATACATTGCACATACACCCATAAAGCGTTTCAGTTTGCGGTCGATCCCGTCGAAATCCTGCTCGGCTGCAGCACTGACATGACTTTTGAAATTGAGTTCAGCATAAGTCGGATTAAAACGTGTTCCTGAAATCCCGTTTTGTAAAGAATGGTTTACATCCTCTAATGTATTACCAATACATGAGTTAATACCCATGCCAGTGATGACAACACGTTTCATCTACAGATCCTTATAGTTTGCTCTATGCTCAGCGGCAGATATCTGGGTTTTAAAATCGCCCAATCCAGCGCTTAGCCTTATTTCATGATGGGGAACATGATAGCAGAAAGACTTTTGAAATCTTATGGCAAATGTTATGCCGTGTGACAGTCGGTTGAGTTTGTGAGTCGGCGTGTAGGGGTTTTACTAAATGAAACAGAATAAAGTTGAGATAAACGCTGACTACACCTAGTATTTATACCAAATACAAGCACATGAATGCTGAGGTAAAAAATGGTAAATGCTAATAATAAACAATCTAATGGTCTGATTTCGAATGCCTTTGGAGTGGCGAAAAAGTTCAGCTCAACTGGATTGGATTTATTGAATCATGTTGCACCGGATTCGGTAACTAAAGCGTTGAAGCCTTCTAGTTCCGATCAGGTGATTGACGGTTCGGCGAAGACGAAAAGCGCTTTTTCAGCAAAAAAATATGATAATCCTCAGCAAATGCTTCGCGAGCATCTTCCAAATGTCTCTCGTCAACTTCTCGGGCGCCGCTTTAATACCGTGAATAATGTCGCGCATTTTGTTTCTCCAGACTTAACCGAAAAAGTGTCTAACTACTTTTATGACCGTCTGAATCAATTCAGTAATCAAACCAGTTCGGTGGATGCCATTCTGAATGAAGCTGGAGCGAAAGATTTAGAAGAATTGACTCAGGACGTCGACCGATCCAAGCGAATTTCACAGGCTTTAGGTGAACAAAACAAATGGATTGCGACGGTTCAGGGTGCAGTGAGTGGTGCTTCAGGGATGCTTGGCACCGCGATTGATATTCCCGCTTCTTTACTGATGGCGTTGCGTACCATTTATCAAGTCGGTCGCTCTTATGGTTTTGACCTGAGCAAAGAAGATGATCAGGAAATCGTCCAGCATATCTTTAGACAGATCGACCTGAGCCTGATTGCAGAAAAGCAAACCTTGTTATTGGGTTTAAAAGCGTTAAGTAATACCCTTAAAACTCATGATATCTCGCAGTTACAAGCCATGCTAGGTTCTGATAATGATGTCAGCGCTATCAAACAATGGCTAAGTCGTCATGAGGGAGAGGCTAAATGGGAATGGATGAATCATCTGCCAAAAATTTCGATTCTGGAGCGATTAACCAAACTAACGCCTCTGGCAAGTGCAGGTATTGGTGCAGTATATAGCCACCGTTTTGTCGAGGATGTAAATCAGAAAGCTCAAGAAGCATTCTCACATGCACGCCAATACCTGATTCAGCATCAGGATTCGCAATTGTCTCCTTATGCTGCCTATGAAAAAGCAGTCAGTTTGTTACAACAGGCAACTCCGAAACTCCTAAATGGTGCCTCTCACGACGTTGAGCTTTCGAAAGATAAGCCGATCATGGGTAAAGATATTGCGATTGAAGGCAATAACACGATTACCCAAGTCAAGCTGGTCAAAAAAGAGCAGAATGATCTAAGCTCTGAAGAAGCAGAAGTTAAGAAAGATGAAAAGGTGAGTGAAGGGCTGGAGGCGCTTAACGATGAGTTGGTTGAACCTGCGGTAGATAAGCAGTCGCAACAACCCGCTTTAACCAAAACTTCATTTGATCCGGAAATCGAAGCTGAACTGCATCCAGAAGCTGCTGACGAGGCAGAAGCTGCTACAGAGACTTCACAGCAGGGCGTAGACGATCAAGAAAATTCGGAAACTAAATCTGAAGCTCAAGACGTGACCAAAAAAGCTGGTAAAAATTCAAAAAAATAAGCGAATTTTGAAGGTAAATAAAAGCAAGCAAATGTCGTGAGAAACGGCATTTGCTTGGCTTGAGTAGGTTGACCAATTTTGCATCTTGAATTACAATTGCATGCCCTCAAAAAGTAGTAGTTTTTTGGGGCTTTTTATTAACGGGAGAATTGCCAAATGGCAACAACAAATCAGTTGATCCGCAAGGGTCGTACGACTTTAGTTGAAAAATCTAAAGTTCCTGCGTTGAAGGCTTGTCCACAGCGCCGTGGTGTTTGTACACGTGTTTACACAACTACACCTAAAAAACCTAACTCAGCAATGCGTAAAGTTTGCCGTGTTCGCTTAACTTCAGGTTTCGAAGTTTCTAGCTACATCGGTGGTGAAGGCCATAACCTACAAGAGCACAGTGTTGTTCTTATCCGTGGTGGTCGTGTTAAAGACTTACCAGGTGTACGTTACCATACCGTTCGTGGTTCTTTAGACTGTGCTGGTGTTAAAGATCGTAACCAGTCTCGTTCTAAATACGGTACTAAACGTCCTAAGAAATAATTCGTTAAGAATTAAATTTTAAGAACGTAGAACCGCAATCCTTTATCGTCTCGCTTGTCTGATTTCTGCATTAATTTTGTGAAAATTCCAAGCGACGTATAGTAAGGCCAGCGAGTAGTACATGACACTTTGTACTCATGCTGGATAAACCTGAAGTGTCATCTTTATAGGTAGTTTAAAATGCCAAGACGTCGCGTAGTCGCTGCTCGTGAAATCCTTCCGGATCCTAAGTTCAGCAGCCAAACAATCGCTAAATTCATGAACCACGTAATGCAAGATGGTAAAAAATCTATTGCTGAAAGTATCGTTTACGGTGCTTTAGACCGCGTTCAAGAAAAATCTAAAGTAGACCCAGTTGAATTTTTCGAGACTACTCTTGAAAAAGTTCGTCCTATGGTCGAAGTAAAAGCACGCCGTGTTGGTGGTGCTACATACCAAGTTCCTATGGAAGTACGCCCATCCCGTCGTACTGCTCTAGCGATGCGTTGGTTAGTAGATGCTGCTGCTAAGCGTTCTGAAAAAACTATGGCTTTACGTCTTGCTGGCGAGTTGCTTGATGCATCTGAAGGCAAAGGCGCTGCGGTTAAGAAACGTGAAGATGTGCACCGTATGGCTGAAGCCAACAAAGCATTCTCTCACTACCGTTTCTAAGCAGATAAAACAGGCCCTATTCAGGAGGGTGACAAGACCGTCATGGTTCTGTCACCAAAGCGCTTTAAGTTGCTATGCAACTTAAAGCGTCCTGTTTTAAACAACAAAATTTAGGAATGCTAGAAATCATGGCACGTCAAACCCCAATTTCTCGTTATCGTAACATTGGTATTTCTGCGCACATTGATGCGGGTAAAACCACAACTACAGAACGTATTTTGTTCTACACAGGTGTATCTCACAAAATTGGTGAAGTACACGATGGTGCAGCAACAATGGACTGGATGGAGCAAGAGCAAGAACGTGGTATTACCATTACTTCTGCTGCTACGACTACATTCTGGTCAGGTATGTCTAAACAGTTCCCTGAACACCGTATCAACGTAATTGATACACCGGGACACGTTGACTTCACAATTGAAGTTGAACGTTCTATGCGTGTTCTTGATGGTGCGTGTATGGTTTACTGTGCTGTAGGTGGTGTACAACCTCAGTCTGAAACTGTATGGCGTCAAGCGAACAAATACCAAGTGCCTCGTTTAGCATTCGTGAACAAGATGGACCGTACTGGTGCCAACTTCTTCCGTGTTGTTGAACAAATGAAAACACGTTTAGGTGCATCTCCAGTACCTGTAGTAATCCCTGTTGGCGCTGAAGAAAACTTCCAAGGCGTAATCGACTTGATCGAAATGAAAGCGATCATTTGGGACGAAGCTTCACAAGGTATGAAGTTTGAATACGGTGAAATCCCGGCTGAACTTCAAGAAACTGCTGAAGAATGGCGTACAAACATGGTTGAAGCTGCTGCTGAAGCTTCTGAAGAGTTAATGGATGAATACCTGAACAATGGCGATTTGACTAAAGAACAAATCGTTGCTGGTCTACGTGTCCAAACTTTGGCTTGTCAAATTCAACCAATGCTTTGTGGTACAGCATTCAAAAACAAAGGTGTTCAACGTATGTTGGACGCAGTAATTGAATTCTTACCGTCGCCTACAGAAGTTAAAGCGATTGAAGGTGTTCTTGACGATAAGGCTGAAACTAAAGCGATTCGTGAAGCATCTGACGAAGCTCCGTTCTCTGCACTTGCGTTCAAAATCATGAACGACAAATTCGTAGGTAACTTAACTTTCGTACGTGTTTACTCTGGTGTTCTTAAACAAGGTGATTCTGTTTATAACCCAGTTAAATCTAAACGTGAACGTATCGGCCGTATCGTGCAAATGCACGCGAACGATCGTCAAGACGTTGAAGAAATTCGTGCGGGTGATATCGCTGCGTGTGTAGGTCTTAAAGACGTAACTACAGGTGATACACTTTGTGATGAGAAAAATGTCATCACACTTGAGCGTATGGAATTCCCAGAGCCAGTAATTGCATTGGCTGTTGAACCAAAAACTAAAGCTGACCAAGAAAAAATGTCAATTGCTTTAGGTCGTTTGGCTAAGGAAGATCCATCATTCCGCGTTCGTACTGATGAAGAGTCAGGTCAAACAATCATCGCTGGTATGGGTGAACTTCACCTTGACATTATTGTTGACCGTATGAAGCGTGAATTCGGTGTTGAAGCAAACATTGGTAAACCAATGGTTTCTTACCGTGAAACGATCAAAAAGTCAGTTGAGCAAGAAGGTAAATTCGTTCGTCAAACTGGTGGTAAAGGTAAATTTGGTCACGTATACGTACGTTTAGAGCCAATGGATGCTGATGCTGGTAAAGACTACGAGTTCGTTGAAGAAGTTGTTGGTGGTGTAGTTCCTAAAGAATTCTTCGGTGCTGTGGATAAAGGTATCCAAGAGCGTATGAAGAATGGTGTCCTTGCTGGTTACCCAGTAGTTGGCATTAAAGCTACATTGTTTGACGGTTCTTACCACGATGTCGATTCGGACGAATTATCGTTCAAGATGGCTGGTTCTTATGCCTTCCGTGACGGTTTCATGAAAGCAGATCCTGTTCTTCTTGAACCTATCATGAAAGTTGAAGTAGAAACTCCAGAAGACTACATGGGCGATATCATGGGTGACTTAAACCGTCGTCGTGGTATGGTTCAAGGTATGGATGACTTGCCTGGTGGTACTAAAGCAATTAAAGCTGAGGTTCCACTTGCTGAGATGTTTGGTTACGCGACTCAAATGCGTTCTATGTCTCAAGGCCGTGCAACATACTCTATGGAATTTGCTAAATATGCTGAAACTCCACGTAACGTGGCTGAAGGCATCATTTCTAAATTCCAGTCTGGCGGTAAAAAAGGTGACGACGAGTAATCTTTCGATTACTATAAGCCCAAACTAATTCATAGTTAAAAACCAAGTGCTCATGCAGTGATCCTGCATGAGTAGTTTAAAAAGGAAGATCTCATGGCTAAGGCTAAGTTTGAACGTAATAAGCCACACGTTAACGTGGGCACAATTGGTCACGTTGACCATGGTAAAACAACTTTAACAGCTGCAATTGCAACTGTATGTGCGAAGAAATTCGGTGGCGAAGCGAAAGACTACGCTGCAATCGACTCTGCACCAGAAGAAAAAGCACGTGGTATTACAATTAATACTTCACACGTAGAATACGATTCTCCAACTCGTCACTACGCTCACGTAGACTGCCCGGGCCACGCCGATTATGTTAAAAACATGATTACTGGTGCTGCTCAGATGGACGGCGCGATCCTTGTATGTGCTGCGACTGATGGTCCTATGCCACAGACTCGTGAACACATCCTGCTTTCTCGTCAGGTAGGTGTACCTTACATCGTTGTATTCTTGAACAAATGCGACCTTGTAGACGATGAAGAGCTTCTTGAGCTAGTTGAAATGGAAGTTCGTGAACTTCTTTCTACTTACGACTTCCCGGGTGATGACACTCCAGTAATTCGTGGTTCTGCTCTTCTTGCGCTTAACGGTGATGACAGCCAATACGGCGAGCCAGCTGTAGTTGCGCTTGTTGAAGCACTTGACTCTTACATTCCAGAGCCAGAGCGTGCAATTGACCTTCCATTCCTTATGCCAATTGAAGACGTATTCTCAATCTCTGGTCGTGGTACAGTAGTAACTGGCCGTGTAGAGACTGGTATCGTTAAAGTAGGTGAGTCTGTAGAAATCGTTGGTATCCGTGATACTCAAACTACTACAGTAACTGGCGTAGAAATGTTCCGTAAACTTCTTGACGAAGGTCGTGCGGGCGAGAACTGTGGTGTTCTTCTTCGTGGTACTAAGCGTGAAGACGTACAACGTGGTCAAGTATTGACTAAACCAGGTGCGATCAAGCCACACACTAAATTCGATGCGGAAGTATACGTACTTTCTAAAGAAGAAGGTGGTCGTCACACTCCATTCCTTAACGGTTACCGTCCACAGTTCTACTTCCGTACTACGGACGTAACTGGTGCGATCGCGCTTAAAGAAGGCGTGGAAATGGTTATGCCTGGTGACAACGTTGAGATGTCAGTAGAGCTAATCCACCCGATCGCAATGGACCCAGGTCTACGTTTTGCGATCCGTGAAGGCGGTCGTACAGTTGGTGCTGGTGTAGTTGCTAAAGTAACTGCATAATCGCTGATTTTGTAAGAAAAGCGCCTCTTTGAGGCGCTTTTTTTTGATTCAAACTTTTTATAAAACTAAAAATAGATTGTCGGACAATGATTTTAAAAGCTGTCCTTATCTGATATTGGCTTGACCTAAACTGCACTTATGTAAAAAAAATTACCACGTAATATACAGATAAGAATATGAATATTACATTTTCGGGCCTGGATTGGCCCGATGGGAGTGGTCACATGAATGCGAAAGTAAATATTACCAATCGTGCGGGTGCAAGTTTTCCAGTTCGTCGTATGAACTTTGATTTTGATGCTGTACCGGAATATTGGATGAATGGTTCAGCAGGTCTCACTCATTTTATGACGGCATTATCTACGCTATTTCCAGCAGGTGAAAAGTTTTTTATAGATTCAGTCCGTGCGGTACGTAAACATCCTGCGATTGCCAATAATGAAGCATTACAAAAAGAAATTTCCGCTTTTATTGGTCAGGAAGCGATGCATACTCACGAGCATATCGGCTTTAATGCATCTGCACAAAAACATGGGCATGATGTCGAGACGCTTGATCGTTATACCGATAAAGTCATTCAAACGACACGTAAAGTCATGGCTAAACTGGGTAAGCCTGTGGGAATTACCCAAGAAATGGTAGATTTGACTGCAACCACGGCACTTGAGCATTTCACTGCAACCATTGCCTCACAGCTTTTGACCAATAGCCACATTCAGGAATTGATGACAGATGAAACCATGAAAACCATGTGGTTATGGCACGCCATCGAGGAAAATGAACATAAGGCAGTGGCTTATGATGTCTTCGAAGGAGTTTTTGGCAAAGGATTAAAAGCCTATACACTGCGTACTTCATCCTTGGTCATCGCAATGGCAACCTTATTTGTGGTGCAAAGCTATTTCCTCGCCCGTTTGCTTAAACAGGATCAGCAGTTTAATCTTGAGTCCTTAAAAGCCATTTATACCTATGCCTATAGTCCTTCTAAAGGTGTCATTACGGGTATGGTGAAAGAAATGCTGATGTATTTTAAACCGGGATTCCATCCGAATGATCATTATACAGATCAACTGTTGGCGACCTGGAAAGCCAAATTGGGTTTGTGACAGAACTGAAGATTGGAGAGCGACTAAAATCGCTCTTTTTTTTGCTCGATTTTTTGGATGAAGTTTCTATAATGCGGAGGTTGATTCTATATAAGATGAACGAAGATGATTCGTTTAATGCAAGCAGCGGATGTAGAAGTCGTTGCAAAGATTGAAAAATCAGTTCAATCACATCCCTGGACTTTAAAACAGTTCGAAGATGCTGTAACGGCTTATCAAAGTACCGTGATTGAAGTGCAAGGGCAGGTGGCCGGATTTTGTATTTTACAACCAGTGCTGGATGAAGCCAATTTATTGCTCATGGCAATTGATCCGGCACAGCAAGGTCAGGGCTTGGGCTATCAGTTGCTGGAGGCTTCAGTGGCGATGCTAAAAAATAATCCGGTGCAGATTTTCCTGGAAGTGCGCGAGAGTAATCTGGCTGCGATCAAGCTGTATGAAAAATCAGGCTTTCATCAGATTGATCTGCGCAAGAATTATTATCCTAACAGTAACGGAAGCCGTGAACATGCCATCATTATGGTGAAAGCATGTACGGATGATTTTGCCAGTCTGTTTAAATAATACAAACTGACGACCTTATTTAATAATTTGGTGATTCCATCCGCTGGGTAAGGTCGTCATTAATGAGTTTCCCAATTGCTGAATCTCCGTGGCACTCAATGCATGATTTAAACGTCGCCATTGTCCATCGATCAAGAGTTCCAGTGGCAGATACTGAGATTTGTAATTCATCTTGTTGGAATGTGGCACCCAATATCCCAGATAGATAAATTGCAAGCCCAGCTTTTGTGCATGTTCAATCTGTTTCAAGATTGCAAAAGCACCAAGTGAGCGGCGATTTTCATCTGGGTCAAAGAAGGTATAGACGGCAGAAATGCCATCATCCAGCAAGTCACAGGTTGAAACACTGATTAGACGCTCATCTTGCCATAATTCTAGAAAGAAGCTGTCGGCACAGCTTTGTAATAAAAATTTTTCGAACTGATCCCGAGTGGGTGGGAACATGTCGCCATCTGAGTGGCGTTCATTAATATAGCGTTCATACAGCGCATAATGTAGATCACCGGCGTGCTCTGGACTGGTAATTTTCATCACCAGGTCCTGATTCCGTTTCCAGGCTTTTTTTTGTGAACTGTTCATGCGGAATTCAGCAACGGGTACACGCGAAGACAGACATTGACGACACAGATGACATTCGGGTCGATAGACGAAATCACCACTGCGGCGGAAACCGGTACGTGACAGTTCCGATAAAGTGACTACATCAATTCGATGTGCAGGATCCAGAAAAACCATGCGCGCCGACTTGTTGGGCAAATAGCTACAATCATGCGGCGGCGTAATATAATACTGTAAATCGTTCAGTAGGGCCTTTGGCTGATAAGAGTTCATAACAACTACCCTCTGTTATTTTCATTCACTTAAGCGCGCGTTTTGCGCTATTGTTTTACTTGAAAATACACCTTCCTGATACTTTTTCCAATCGATAGCAGGCTTTTTTACAATATCTTGTAAAGAATTAAGATAAGCTTGGCGAGAAATTGTGCAGGCACCCAGGCTTAACAGATGATCGTTGACCAGTTGGCAGTCGATCCAGGATAGTTTATTTTCCTGTCCAATCAGCATTAAAGTATAGAAAGCCATTTTAGAAACATCGGTTTGCGTACTAAACATGGATTCACCAAAACAGCCTTGACCGATGGTCACACCATAAAGTCCACCGACGACGCGATCTTCATCCCAGACCTCAATGCTATAGCCATATCCTGCGTCAAACATGTCGCAATAGCCTGCGATAATATCTTCACTGATCCAGGTGTCGTCTGCATAAGCACGAGGCAATGAACAGGAACGAATCACTCTTTCAAAAGCATGATTGACCGTAATCTTATAGTCCTGCTTTTTCATATTACGTAGCAGGGATTTGCTAGGATGATAATCTTCGGGGCGAATAATACAGCGTGGTTCCGGACTCCACCAGCAAATCGGATCACCTTCTGAAAACCATGGAAATAATCCATGCGTATAGGCTTCATAAAGTGTGGAAGGGGAGAGGTCTGCACCAATACAAATCAATCCTTCACCTTCAGGATCAACCTCGACCGGATTGGGAAAAATGAATTCTGAGGGAGGAAGTAAAGACATGGCAGACCCAACATAAATCTATAGATAAATCATCATCTCATTCTAGCAATAAAAAAGCCGCCCATAATGGACGGCTTTTTTATTCTTGCTGCTTAGTCTAGTTTACCCATCGCATCAAGATATTTTTCCGCATCAAGCGCAGCCATACAGCCTGAACCCGCAGAAGTAATGGCTTGACGATAAATGCTGTCCGCAATATCACCTGCTGCAAATACACCCGGTACGGAAGTTTGTGTTGCATTACCTGCAGTACCGCTTTGCACCTGGATATAGCCGTCACGAAGCTCTAACTGGCCTTCGAACATGGTGCTATTTGGCTTGTGACCAATCGCCACAAACATACCCGTCACATCAACATTTTGAGTAGAATCATCTTGAGTTGATTTAAGACGAACTGAAGTCACGCCAGATTGTGCATCACCTAAAACTTCATCGACCTGATGGTTCCAGATAATGCTGATCTTGCCTTCTTTTTCTTTAGCAAATAAATGATCTTGCAGGATTTTTTCAGAACGTAGTGAATCACGACGGTGAACCAGAGTCACGTGAGAAGCAATATTGGATAAGTACAACGCTTCTTCAACAGCAGTATTACCTCCCCCTACAACCATTACTTTCTGGTTTTTATAGAAGAAACCATCACAGGTCGCGCAAGCGCTAACACCTTGACCCATATAGGCTGCTTCAGATTCCAGACCGAGGTATTGTGCAGTTGCACCGGTACAGATGATCAGAGCATCACAGGTGAACTCTTCCATATCGCCTTTTAATACGAACGGGCGCTGGCTAAGATCCACTTCATTGATATGGTCATACACGATTTCAGTGCCAAAACGCTCTGCATGTGCCTGCATACGTTCCATCAATGCTGGACCAGTCAAACCTTCGGGATCACCCGGCCAGTTATCGACGTCAGTCGTCGTGGTCAGCTGACCGCCCAGTTGCAAGCCTGCAATCAGGGTAGGTTTCAAGTTTGCACGCGCTGCATATACTGCTGCGCTATAGCCTGCAGGGCCAGAACCTAAAATAATCAGTCGTGAGTGACGTGCGCTCATCAGCTGTATCCTTTTTTATTTAGAAATTTATTGAATTATACGTGAAACTGTATAACAGTGGTGTGAGATTAAAGTCGATATTATTGATCATTGAAATCGATTTGGGCTATATAGCATAAGTAACATTGTGCTTGCACAATAGTGCATCTTTTTTCACAGAACAGGTGCATAATATACATTTTATTGCGTCGCTTTTTTCAAGCATTGAAGCAAAAGAATATTCATGAAGAATTGGTTACAGGACAGTATATGACAGCGGTGTCGAGTGCCTATGCACAGCGCTTAGTAATGACATTATTTTTAGTCTCATTTGGGATTTATCTGTTTCTTGCAACAGTGACCTATACGCCATTTGATCCGGGGTGGATGCATATCTCCAGTGATACGCAGACCGTTTCGAATGCCAGTGGGGTAGCGGGTGCCTGGATTGCAGACCTTTTGTTTGGCTTCCTTGGTTGGGCAAGTCTGCTTATTCCTGTCTATCTGTTTATGGAAGCAATTCAGGTCTGGTGGCCGCGCAGCTTCCTGAACCGGCCATTTCGCTATGCTGCGCAATTCTTCCTGTTACTGACCACCTCAGCGCTATTGTTTTTATTCTGGCAAGTTCCTGCTGATACGCTGGATAATTCTTCCGGCGGTATTATTGGCTATGAATTAGGTCAGAGTCTGGAACAACTGCTGACAGTCTATGGTGCAGCATTCTTCCTGCTGGTGCTTTGGGTGGTGTTATTTACTTTGGCTTTTGGGGTGAAGTGGAACAAGACCTGGAGCAGCCTCAAAGCAACCCCTGCTTATTTACAAGACCTGTTCTACCGCAATGTGCCTGAAGGCATGTCTGATTTTGACCGGACTGCACCTGTCGCCAAAAAAGAGCCAGTCATTAGTGCAAAAAAAGTAGCGGTTGCAGTAACACCTGCGCCTGAGCATCAACTGGTAGAAATAGATCCGGTGGTGCGCGATCAGGTGGCTGAACGCTTATTTGATGATTTTGCCGATAAAGAATCACAACAACCGCAGTTTTATGAGGATATTCCTGAGGCTGAGCAGCAGGCTCCTGAGCCAGTCGAGACATTTAAGCAAGTACAGCAAGTGCCTCAACAGCCGGATCGTGTGGTAGCGACAGGCGAGGTGTGGCGTGCCTTACATTCAAATGAAGATCAGCGCCATAAACAGGATATTGATGCCTTACTCAAAGCAGCCGAAGAAGAACAGCTTAATTCTCCAGTCTCACATATAACCGCTCCTCAACCTGTTTCAGCACAGACTCATGCTCACACCAGAACCGCATCGGCTCCACATACAGGCCTGGACTGGGATGATGATGAAATCTTTGATGAACTTCTGGCTGCAGTTCCGCAAGGCAAAACTGCGACCGATGTGCATAGTCCATTCAATACAGCGCCAGCCGAAAAGACCTCAAGAATTGTAGAAGACATGACCAATGTTGCACCGGCCATGGCATCCATGGCGACTGCACATGTCGTGAAAAACAGCGCATTACAGACCGATCTGGATGACCTGGGTGATTTACTGATTGAAGAAGATGAGCCACAACAACCTGTACGTGCTTCGAGCTATGCGCAATCTTCTGCTTTTGTACAGGCACCGATTCAGCATCAGGTTGTAGAGCCGATATCCAATTCTTCCGCCGCCAATGCAGCAGTACGCGAGGCTTTATCGAAAGAAGAATTTGTGGAAGCTTGGCAAGAGACTGCTGGCAAACCACAAGATGAAGACGAGTTTGATTTTGATGCTCCTTTGACCGATGCTTCAGGCCGTCCGATGTCACGTGCCATGCAGGTGGTGGAGCGCCGCAAAGATTTATCACCGCTTCCAGGGCTAGATTTACTCGATGAAGTCGATCCGAATAAAAAAGTGAATTTTACCGAAGAGCAGCTGGCGCGTTTATCTGAGCTGCTTGAAATCAAGCTGCAAGAATTTAATGTCAAAGCTAAAGTGGTAGAAGCACAGCCAGGCCCAGTCGTAACACGTTTTGAACTGGATCTGGCACCAGGGGTAAAAGCCTCTAAAGTGACGAATATTTCGCGTGATCTGGCACGTTCGATGTCGATGGCATCGGTGCGTGTGGTTGAGGTCATTCCGGGCAAGCCGTATATCGGAATTGAAGTACCAAACAGTACCCGTGAAATGGTCCGTTTGATCGAACTTTTGACCATTCCAGCCTTCACTGATCCGAATAGCATCCTCTCCATGGCAATGGGTAAGGATATTTCCGGTAATCCGGTGATTGCTGATCTGGGTAAAGCGCCGCATATGCTGGTGGCAGGAACCACAGGTTCCGGTAAATCGGTGGCGGTCAACTCGATGATTTTATCGATGTTGCTGAAATATACCCCAGATGAATTGCGTTTAATTCTGATCGATCCGAAGCAGCTGGAACTGGCGAACTATAATGATATTCCGCATTTGTTGACGCCTGTAGTCACCGATATGAAAGATGCGGTCAGCGCATTGAACTGGTGTGTCAATGAGATGGAACGTCGTTATAAGCTGATGTCTTTCTTGAAAATCCGTAAACTAAGCGACTATAACCGCAAGGTGGAAGAGGCGATTGCCAATGGTGAAGACCTGATCGATCCAACCTGGAAAGCCAGCGATTCTGTTGTGGGTGAACGTGCGCCGCGTTTGACGCCATTGCCTTCCATTGTGATTGTCGCGGATGAGTTCGCGGATATGATCATGCAGGTCGGTAAGAAAGCTGAAGAGATGATTACCCGTCTGGCACAAAAATCACGTGCTGCCGGTATTCACCTGTTGCTTGCGACCCAACGTCCATCGGTGGACGTGATCACCGGTTTGATCAAAGCCAATATTCCAACACGTGTCGCGCTACGGGTTAACTCCAAGATCGACTCGCGTACTATTCTGGATGCGGGTGGTGCAGAGGACTTGCTCGGTCACGGTGACATGCTATTCCTCGGCCCGGGTAAAATCGAACCTGAGCGTGTACATGGTGCCTTTATTGCCGATGACGAAGTCAACCGGATCTGCGATGCATGGCGTGAACGTGGTTCACCAAATTATGTCGACGAGATCCTGACACCATTTGATGAAGAACCATCCAGCCGTGGTTTTGAAGATGGTGGTGAGGGCAGTTCAGACCGTGATGCACTGTATGACCAGTGTGTAGCTTTTGTTTTGGAAACCCGTAAGGCTTCTACTTCATCCTTGCAACGTAAATTCAGTCTGGGCTATAACCGTGCTGCACGGATCATTGACCAGATGGAAGAAAACGGCATTGTCAGCGGTATGGGTGCCAATGGTAAACGCGAGATTCTGGTTTAATTTCAGTCTACCTTCAATAAAAAAGCCTGCTTTCAAAGCAGGCTTTTTTATGTATTTTGACTCAGGCAAATTTTGCCAATACATCCAGAAACTCGGCACTTTGACGCGGGAAAGTGGCAATCACGTCATGAATCCGTTGTCCTTCCGGATTGGTTGCATTGACATCACGGCCATCAGCGACAAATTTCGTCAACAGGCGTTCATAATCAAATGGACGCATATGCTTGAAAGCATGATAGAGCACGTGAAAATCAGCATTAACACCTGCAGGAGGAAGCTGATTCAAGTAGGCAAATACACGCTCATCTGACCATTCTTCGTTAAAGGTCGCTGGTTGAGATAATGCCATCGCAATTTCCTTGATCTAATGTAGTTTTTTCGGCATGAAAAAAGGCAAAATATGAGACTAGATTAGCAAAGCACTGCTTTGCCTAGTCGCAAGACTTGAAGCTATGCTTCAAGTGGGCGGAATATAGCTAAACTACTATTTCTACCACTCTCATATTTTGCCTTGAATCAATTTACTTGACCAATCAAAAATCAGATTATCGTTCTTCAGGTAAATTGATATTCATTTCAAGCATTTCAATATTGGCTTCAGAACGGACCTGCATTTGAATATGCTGTTCATCGACACCGCGAACATAACGATTGACCACTTGCATGATTTCAGTCTTCATCTGGTCAATTTTGTCCTGGCTCAAGCGACGACCCAAGCCTTGTTCGGATGCAACGATCACCTTCAAACGGTCTTTAGCAGTCCGTGCGCTTGATGGTTTATCCTCGCCACTAAAAAGTTTACTCCAGAATCCTGCCATGTCTACGCTCCAAATAGTCGTGCTAACCAGCCCTTAGGTTTTACCTCGATATGACGGTAAGGACGCTCTTCGCCAAGGAAACGCGCAACCAGATCATCATAGGCCTGACCTGCAGAAGCTTCAGTGAAAAGAATCACCGGCTTACCTTCATTCGATGCCTGTAAAACGCTTGGACACTCAGGAATAACGCCCAAGGTCGGTACACGTAAAATATCCTTAGAAATATCATCAATCGTTAGCATTTCCTGTTTATCGGCACGTTCCGGATTGAAACGGGTAATACACAGATGCTTACGAATGCGACCTTCGTTTTGTTCTACTTTTTTAGTTTTACTGTCGAGCATACCAATGATACGGTCAGAGTCACGTACTGAAGAAATCTCAGGGTTGGTCACAATGATGGCTTCATCCGCATGATACATGGCCAAAATAGCACCACGCTCAATACCGGCAGGCGAATCACAGATAATATAATCAAATTCCTGCGAAAGCTCATCCATTACACGAGCAACACCTTCATCGGTTAAGGCATCTTTATCACGTGTTTGTGATGCAGGTAAAATATATAAATTTTCAATATCTTTATCGCGAATCAGTGCTTGTTGTAATCGTGCTTCGTTATTTAAAACATTCACAAAATCATAAACTACACGGCGTTCACAGCCCATAATCAAATCAAGGTTACGTAAACCTACATCAAAATCAATAACAACAGTTTTGTGACCACGTAGGGCTAAACCTGTTGCAAAAGATGCACTTGTTGTAGTTTTACCTACACCACCTTTGCCTGACGTTACGACAACAATTTTCGCCACCGAATCCACTCCTGTTATGGTTCAAATCCCCTGTTTAAAATGGGGTTTTTGGTGTTTATTTATACATTAAAATTGTAGAGCTTCAAATACAAGCTCTAGTTGATCATTCAAGTAAATATGCACAGACTTTTTAACTACATGCGGTGGAATGTCATCCGCCACACAATAGGTTCCTGCAATTGAAATCAGTTCAGCTTCGAGGCTATGACAGAAAATACGTGCTGCAGTATTACCACCCGCACCTGCAATGACCCGGCCACGTGCGCTGCCATAGACATGAATATTGCCTGAAGCAATCACTTCTGAACCACTGTTGATGCCGGCATTAATAATAATGTCGCCATTATGCTGCACGATACATTGGCCGGTACGCAGAATTTCATCATGATATGAGGTGATATGCGCGACGATCGGGGCAGTAGGCGCTTGATCATCATTCACCGTTGTAGGTTCTGGTTTAACTTCCACCACCTGTTCTTTGGTGGCTTTAATTTCTTCTAACTGGCGATCAGGTGGCAGTACCGGGAACTGAATGGCGCGCGCCTGATCTCCAAGTAAACCCTCAGTAACAGCCATAGGCTGTACATCCAGACTGATTAATAGTTGAATTAGCGCAATGAGTTCCTGTTCAACTGAACTTTCAATGACTGCCAAAGTGCCGGGTGGAAATGCTGCTTGTAGTTTTGGGCTAAGTTGCTGGCGGATTGCATCATGATCATTGGTATCTAGGCTAATGCGTATCGCATTGACCATTCTGCCTTTTATCCGTATATCAGCCATAATTCTTCCTTAAATACTTCTGACGTGCTGGTTTTGTGTCGAAGCAATGTTGTAAATAGTGCAAATCCTAGAACAAATTGCAGTAATTCTCTAGCGATCTCAGTTATTTTTTTATGCGAACAGAACCGGACGGATTGATCTGATTCTGTACTTTAAACTTTACTTATCTATTGAGCTCTGATTTTGCTCATGTTCTTCTAAAATCTGTTGCCACTGTTTGACTTTCACCTGTTTTCGGATTGCTTCAAGTGTTTCAAAAACAGCCGATTCGACCAATTTATCAATATGTGGATTATGTTCAATCTGAATCTGGCTGATTTTATCTGAAATTAGGGTAAAAGTCGGATTTTCTTTTTGACCTGTGTGGGTAAATGGTTCAATCAGTCCTTGCGTGATATTTTCACCCAGGCGTTGACCAATACTTTGAATTTGCTGTTCAATCCGGCTGCCCACAATTGGAATCAAACGTAATAATTGGGTCAATTCAGGAGTGTCTTCAATCGCCTGATTCACTACTTGCCCTACATTTTTAGCGATCATGGAACGTTGTGACTGTAATTCCTTGCCTAAAGATTCCTGCAAGATATCTGCCAAGGCAATGGCCAGTAATTTACGATGATGTTCCACCAAATCATCAATTAACTGTTTATGTGATGTGCTCGTGGTCAGTTCACGCTTAATACCGTCCAGTACAGTCAGTACCACTCGACTAGAAAGCTCTTCCATCAGCATGTTGTAATAAAAGTTGCCTTGGCGATACCAGCGATTGGGAATTACTTTATAACCATGGCTATGCAGGTTGTAGCCAATCGCGACGGCTCGCAGCAGGCGCAGGAAACGTAGCTGAGGGATAATGGATAAAATTTCATACCAGTGCACAAAAGGGAAGAACCACCAGCGTCGATGATGACGCAGGACAATTGCGATGACCCAGCGTGCCAGTAATTCACAGACCAAGAAAGTGGTAAACCAGCCCTCGGTAATGATGACCCAAGGGCGTAAATCACTTTTATAAAACTGCAAGATTTCCGGTAAACGAATGAAGTCAAACAACCACTGACCAAAATCGCTCATTAAAATGGCGTTGGCACTGAGACAGAACAGATTGATGATGATTAAAACCATCATGAAAATGTCGTAAATCAGTGCAATTTTCCAGCCCCAGGTTCCTTTACGAACAAATTTAAAGGAGCTGGACGTTATGTCCGGGTTGTCGTTCTTCATAATTACTCGGTTACAGATCCGACTGGGGCTTGGGTAAAGTTCTGCTGCATTTGTGCGATGAGCTGATCTTTTTCAGTCCAGATTTGATCAATCCATTTTTGAAAACGTGCACGATATTCAGCATCACCTTCGTAATTGCCGCCCAGTACCCAGTCAGGAATATCAATTTTTCTTAAATTTACCGCAATACGTGGCACTTCACCTAACCAAAATTCGCCATAGCCCGGAATACCGTCAGGATAAACAATGGTCATGTCGACCAGCGCATCAATTTTATCGCCGAGAATACTGAGCGCCAATGCCAGACCACCGGCTTTAGGTTTCAGTAAATGTGTATAGGGAGACTGCTGCTGATCATGCTTTTCCTGGGTAAAGCGCGTGCCTTCCAGATAATTTAACAGGGTAAAAGGCTGACTGATCAGCTGCTCACAGGATTTACGTGCTTCTTCCATATCCCGATATTTCAACGCAGGGTTTTTGGCAATCTGTTCCTTGCTATGCCGTTTCATCATCGGGAAGCCTAAGATTTTAAAAGCCTGACCGACAAAAGGAATAAAAATAAGTTCCCATTTGGTAAAGAAGCGCGTCAGGGGCATACGGGTCAGACCGAAGTACTGATTGACAGTAGTATCGACCCAGCTTTGATGATTACAGGTCATCAAATAACGTCCCTGCATATTCAAATCCAGTGATTCATCTACACTGATTTGCCATTGCGTGTTTTTCAGCACATGCTCAATCAGCCAATTATTGACCCCTAACCAGCTGTTGGTAATCTTGATATTGGTTTCATCCACTTTTGCGGATTTTTTAAAAAGTTTGGTTAAACCCAAGGCCAGCACCGGGGGACCATGAAAAAAAGTACTGCCCGTCATGACGGATGTGACCGTCAGGCCACGCGCCAGTTTTTTTAAAGTCGGTTGCTTGTTGCTATTCGATGACATATCCAAACAGTCCCCAGAGATTAATCACTTAAATTTTTTCATATTTTGAGTAATATAGAGACAGTTAGGCAAATAAAAAAGCCTAAACAGGAAACTATGAAGATATTGTGACGAACTACTTGGTTTTAGTTACATATAAACATTACAAAATATTACTAAACGATTTATTATTAACAAAAATTCAATGGTTAGCCCATTCAATTTAAATCATTATCTCGCTTAACAACAAAGCATACAACAAGGAGTCATGCGATGCGTGCACTAGTCATTTCAGCAGCTGTAGCAGGGGCCGTAGCACTTACAGGTTGTCAATCAACTGGTAATAACATCGGTGGTGTGGAATATGATAAAGCTGCTCTAGGTACTTTAATTGGTGCTGCAGCAGGTTACGGTGTTTCTAAAGGCAATGCGAATACCAGCCGTCAAAATAACCGTGCAGCAGCGATTGGTGCTGTTGTTGGTGGTGCAGCGGGTGTGTATCTTGATAACAAAGAGAAAAAATTACGTCAAGCAACAGCGGGTACGGGCGTAGACGTTAACCGTAATGCAGATGGTTCGATTAACCTTGTGATGCCAGGCAGCATTACATTTGATACCAACAAATCAAATATCAAACCAAACTTCTATGGCACTTTAAACAAAGTGGCGCAAGTATTAACTGAAGATAACAAGAGCGGTATTCTTGTAACTGGTTATACAGACAGCACGGGTAATGACTCAATTAACTTGCCATTGTCTCAAGCACGCGCAAACTCTGTAGCGACTTACTTGGCAGGCCAAGGTGTTTCACGTACACGTATTAATGCTCAAGGTTTAGGTTCAGCGAACCCAATTGCAGACAATACAACTGCCGCAGGTAAAGAGCAAAACCGTCGTGTAGAAATCGCGGTATATGCAGTTCAATAATTCTTGAACGCTTAAGAAAAAACCACCTTCGGGTGGTTTTTTTATATCTGAATATTGATCTGATTAATCGTATTTTAAATTAGGCAACTGACGCAGAGATGACTATAATCGGAGCCGAATCTAGAAGAGGAAGCCATATGTCACTCGCCAGTCAGTTAAATGACAAGCAACTTGAAGCCATGAAATACACTCAAGGACCCTTGTTAGTACTTGCAGGAGCGGGTTCAGGCAAGACTTCAGTGATCACGCGAAAAATCGCGTATTTAGTCAAGCATTGCGGGATTCCCGCACATCGTATTACTGCGATGACTTTTACCAACAAGGCAGCACGTGAGATGAAAGAGCGTGTCAGCAAATTGTTGACGCGTGAAGAAAGTAAAGGCGTTTCAGTTTCGACCTTCCATACTTTTGGCCTGAATATGCTGCGCCTGGAGTTGAAACATACCCCACTGAAAAATAATTTCTCGATTCTGGATGCTGACGACTGTAAACGCATTCTGATGGATCTGATGCAGCGTGACAATTTATCCGGTGCAGAAAGCAAAGAACTGATTGCCAAAGCCATGAAAATGATCTCGGACTGGAAAAATGATCTGATTCCACCCGAGCAGGCACATACTACCTGTGAAACTGCCGAAGATGTGCAGTTTGCGCATTTATATCAATTATATGAACGTAATTTGCGTGCCTATAACGCCGTGGATTTTGATGACCTGATTGTGATGCCAACGCGCTTGCTGCAGGAAAATGCCGAAGTTCGTGACAAATGGCAAAATCGCGTGCGTTATTTGCTGGTCGATGAATATCAGGATACCAATACGGCGCAGTATATTCTGGTGAAATTACTGGTTGGCGTGATGGGACAGTTCACCGCCGTAGGCGATGATGACCAGTCGATTTATGCCTGGCGTGGTGCTAAACCGGAAAATATGGCCTTGCTGCAGCAGGATTTTCCTAATTTAAAAGTGATTAAACTGGAACAGAACTATCGTTCGACCAGTCGTATTCTCAAAGCAGCCAACACCGTGATTGGTAATAATCCGCATATTTTTGATAAAAAGCTTTGGTCGGACAAAGGCCATGGTGAAGTGATCCGTGTGATTACCTGCCGCAATGATGATGATGAAGCAGAACGCGTGGTTAAAGACCTGATCACGCATAAATTGATGAACGGTAAAAGCTGGAAAGATTATGCGGTGTTGTACCGCGGCAATTTCCAAGCGCGTATTTTAGAAACCCATCTGCGCCAGATGCAGATTCCGTATAAATTATCTGGCGGACAGTCCTTCTTCGCACGTGCCGAAATCAAGGACATGATGAGCTATTTACGCTTGATCATTAACCCTGAAGATGACAGTGCATTTTTACGAATTATCAATACGCCAAAACGGGCAATTGGTCCGGTAACGCTGGAAAAGCTCGGTCTATTTGCTCAGGAAAATAATCTGTCGCTTCTGGCTGCGGCTGCGGATCAGCGTCTGACCATGGCGATTCCGAAAAAGGCCACGACTCAATTGGCTGAGTTTGCCGATTTTATTGAGGGTTTTACCCGCAATTTACTGGATGATGATGAACCAGTGCCAATTATCCGCCAGATGATGATTGAAGCCGGTTATATCGATTACATCAAGGAAACTGCAGCCACACCAGCGCAGGAAAAGACCAAGCTCGACAATATCGAAGTGCTCTATAGCAGCATTCAAAGCCTGATTAACCGCACTGAAGATGTTGATGAAAAAAATATTGAAAGTGTGATTCGTAAAATGGTGCTGCTGGACATGCTCGAGCAGCAGCAGGAAGAAGAGGACACCGATAAAGTCAATTTATTGACTTTGCATGCGTCTAAAGGTCTGGAATTTCCTTATGTCTATCTGATCGGGCTGGAAGAAGAAATTCTGCCACATAAAAATTCGATCGCTGCAGAAACGGTCGAAGAGGAACGCCGTCTGATGTATGTGGGGATTACCCGTGCACGTCAGGGACTGACCATTACTCTGGCAGAACAGCGCAAGGCCGGTGGGCAGATGAAGCAGATGACCCCAAGCCGTTTTCTGGATGAATTACCAGAAGATGAGCTGGAATGGTTAGGTCGTAAGAAAAAGCTGGCCGGTAACATCGATCCGAAATTACAAGCCCAACATTATCTGGATAATTTGCGTAATCTTATCAAACGATAAGGCGCAAGGCTTGCTCTTATTTTAAATGAAACAACAGGAATGAATACATGAAAGTTCAGGTGAAAGTCCTTGACTCGCGTCTTGGTCAGGAATGGCCATTACCGACTTATGCTACGACAGGTTCAGCGGGGCTGGATTTGCGTGCGTGTGTTACAGAAACTACGATCATTGAACCAGGCCAGACTGTTTTGGTAAAAACTGGTTTAGCAATCTATATTGAAGATCCTGCATTTGCTGGTCTGATTTTGCCACGTTCGGGTTTGGGGCATAAACACGGGATCGTATTGGGTAACCTGGTCGGTTTAATCGATTCTGATTATCAGGGTGAATTGATGGTATCCGTTTGGAACCGTAGTCAGACTGCATTCAGTTTAGAGCCAGGTGAACGTTTGGCACAGTATGTGTTGGTTCCTGTGGTGCAGGCTGAATTTGATCTAGTGAATGAATTTGAAGCGACTGAACGCGGTGCTGGCGGTTTTGGTCATACGGGTAAAAACTAAGTTTTAATCATGGTTTACATTCATTAACTGGATGTAAGCCATTTTTTTTAGTTAAGTGAATCAGATATTAAAAATGAGCTGATTGAAATATATTTAAAAATAAAACCCTATTTTCTAGTTCAGTAGAGCTATTTAAATCTAAAATTTATGTAATGATCAAATATCTAATCAGATGAAACTCAAAATAAATATAATTAAATAATCATTAGACTTCCTTCATAAATCATTTTTTAACCAATTTAATTGTTTATCTTTCACCCAATCTAAATTGTATATGCCAGCA
>NZ_JALGQY010000062.1:0-3941 GCF_022809915.1 Acinetobacter lwoffii
GTCCCTATCGTCTAGAGGCCTAGGACATCGCCCTTTCACGGCGGTAACCGGGGTTCGAATCCCCGTAGGGACGCCATCTATTGATCTCATACGATCAGACCTTATTCGAAATTACCATTATTCGATTGCAGATTTGTAGTTTTTCACTACAATAGCTCGCTTCATTCCTTTGAAGTATTTCTTATTTCCTATGCACTCATCTCCGAATGATGCTACGCATCAGGGCAATTCTGCGCCTTTAAAACGCGCTATGAGTACTCGACATCTGGTCATGATTTCGCTTGGTGGCGCAATCGGAACAGGCCTATTCTTAGGGTCGGGTGAAGTCATTGCACAAACGGGGCCTGTAGGTGCCATTCTCGCTTATCTCCTGGGCGGTATTATCGCGTACATGGTGATGCTATGTTTGGGCGAACTTGCCGTTCATATGCCAGAATCTGGTTCATTTGGTGCTTATGCCAAACGCTATATTGGGCCAGGCACAGGCTATACCATCACCTGGTTATACTGGCTGACGTGGTCGGTCACTCTCGGAACTGAATTTACTGCAGCGGCCTTGCTGATGCAGGAATGGTTCCCGGACATTTCTATGTGGTTATGGACCATTATCTTTGGTGTATTCGTATTTAGTCTAAATATGATTTCTACTCGCTGGTTTGCCGAATCCGAATTCTGGCTGGCACTGGTAAAAGTGGTCACGGTTGTTGCTTTTATTCTTTTAGGTCTATTGGCCATCTTTGGTGTTCTGGGCTATCAAGGCTATGAAGCTGCACCTTTATTTACCAATCTGACTGCACAAGGCTGGTTCCCTGAAGGTCTATTCCCGATTTTTGCTACGATGCTGATTGTGAACTTTGCCTTCTCTGGTACCGAGCTGATTGGTGTGGCTGCCGGTGAAACTGAAGATCCTGCGAAAAATGTTCCTAAAGCAATTAATACTGCGATTTTCCGCTTATTAATTTTCTTTGTAGGTACCATTATCGTGGTAACAGCCTTACTTCCGCATCAGGAAGCAGGCTTAGCTGCTGAAGGCGTGAGTAGCAGTCCATTCGTAACAGTATTCCAGCACATTGGTATCCCATATGCTGAAGACATCATCCGCTTTGTAATTATCACTGCATTGTTGTCTGCCGCCAACTCGGGTCTATTTGCTGCTTCACGTATGATGTGGTCATTGTCATACAGCAAACAGTTGCCTGCCGTATTCTCAAGACTGAATGCTCGCGGTGTACCGTATATTGCAGTCATGGTGACTATGCTAGGTGCATTGCCAGGTTTATTGTCTGAACAGTTTGCGCCAGAGACGATCTTTACCAACTTGCTGGGCGTTGCGGCGTTTACCATGGTGGTGGTCTGGATGAGTATCTGCTTAAGCCAGTTCAACTTCCGTCGTCAGTGGTATAAACAGGGTCATACGGCCAAAGAACTGGGCTTTGCTGCACCATTGTTCCCGATTGTGCCAATCCTGGGCTTTGTGTTCTGTTTTATTACCTGTATCAGTATGGTCTTTGATCCATCAATGCGTATCAGCTTCGTAGGCTGTCTGTTATTTATTGCAGCGTGTTATGCAAGTTATTATGCTTTTTATCACAACAAGTCTTAATCATCAGTTTTAAAAGAGCGGCTCCGGCCGCTCTTTTTTTATCTATACTATAACCATAGTGGGCAGCCTTAAGGGTGCGTCGATGAAAATTGTGTTTATTCACGGCATGAACAAGCAACAGTATACGGCTACTTCATTACGTCAACATTGGCTGCATCTCTTCAAAACAGGCCTTCGGAAAAACCCACAACAGCAAGCTCGGTTTACTTATTTAAAACGGCATATCCGTATCCCTTTTTATGGCGATTTACTTTCTCGGCATCATTTTCATAACGTCTTGAATGCCAGCACCCTGATGCCGCAACAGTGGCCGCATTTCCCTTTTTTACATCCCGCACAGCTGCAACCGGCACCGCCACTAGACCAGTGCACCTATCAAATTTGTGACGTCCCGCAGTTAAATCTTGATGATGCCCTGAATTTCAATCAGAAACTGAAGTTCATCACAGCATTAAGCAAAGATATTGCCTTGCGGGATTTTGCGGTACTCATCAATTATTTTCCCAGCTTACACGCCAGCTTTTTACATAAATTTTTGCTAGAAGCTTATCTTTATTTGGCCAACCCACATTTTATGCAGGAAGTTCACTGCCGCATTCATGATCAACTCTATAGCAGCAGGCCACAGATTCTGGTGGCACATTCGCTTGGCAGCGTGATTGCCTATAATTATTTGATTCAGCATCCAGAGCTAAATATCAAGCGTTTTATTACTCTCGGATCACCGTTGGCATTTCGGGTCATTCAGGCTCATCTGCCGCAACCAATTGTACGACCTGCTGCAATTTCAGGCGATTGGATAAATTTCTATTGTAGCGATGATTTTCTGACTACCTTTCCATTATCAGAACCACCCTTCCAGTTTCAGCCAGCGATTATTAATCAGGAGATTCATACCTCCATCTATCATCTGCATGATATTGATGGTTATATTCAGCATCCGGACGTCATTAAAGCGCTCCTGGAATTACTATAAGACTCACACCAACCTCTAAATTCAACTTTTACCGTTCCATTCATATTCTTTTTCTATTCAGTATAATCTTTCATCCGAACCTACCAATTCACTGCTTTTTCTGCCTTTTTTATAAATATACAAATGTCTGTTAATGATTGTTTTATCGAAGATAATTTAAACATTAACGCCACAAAAAGTGCAGCTTGGCTTGCCGCAATTTTCTCTATACTGTGAATATATAGATCGACCTCCGTGAGGTATCGATGAAAGTTATTTTTATTCATGGAATGAACCAGCAACATCATAGTGCTGCATCGATTCGCCAGCGCTGGCTGCATATACTTCAAAAAGGCATTCGCAAACACCGTCATGATGCCAGATTCAGTTATTTACGACGTCACATTCACATTCCATTTTATGGAGACTTGCTTTCACACTATAACGTTCGCAACATCCTGAATGCTGGAACCTTGATGCCCCAGCAATGGCCCAGCTTTCGTTTCCGTCAACCTGTCCATCCTCAGCTTCCTGCACCCGTTCCACGTCCTGGCTGGCGCAAGCCCGTGATTTCAGATCTTCCTCAGCTTCATCTGAATGACCCGATGGATTTCAAACAGAAATTCAAATTTATTACCACGCTGAGCAAAAATGTTGCACTACGAGACTTTGTATTATTGCTGAATTATTTTCCCAGCCTGCATCGTAGCCTGCTTCAGAAATTTCTGATTGAAACCTATCTGTATCTCGACAATCCTGGTTTCATGAAGGAAGTTCATGAACGGATTGCCCGGCAATTGAATGGTCGCAAACCTTGCATTGTGATTGCTCATTCTCTGGGCAGTGTGATTGCCTATAACTATCTCATCCAGCATCCTGAACTGAATGTACAGCGTTTTATTACTTTAGGATCGCCACTAGCCTTCCAGGTGATCCAGTCACATTTACCGCAACCCATTGTACGACCTACTGCAATTACAGGCGACTGGATAAATTTCTATTCAACTGATGATTTTCTTACCGCCTTTCCTCTTACACAACCGCCATTTCAGTTTCAACCCGCCATTATTAACCACGGCATTCGTACGCATATTCACCGCCCGCATGACATTACCGGCTATTTACTGCATCTGCAGGTGGTAGAAGCAATTCTGGAATTGCTTAAAAATCCGGCTTAAACCATGTAATTTTCAAGCATTCCCACAAGATTGTTTTAATTTTATGCACTCAATTCAAAAAACCAGAAAAAGTGCAGAAATGCGTTTGACACCCCCCTGTTTTCACCCTATTATACGCCCACCTCTGAAACGTCCCTATCGTCTAGAGGCCTAGGACATCGCCCTTTCACGGCGGTAACCGGGGTTCGAATCCCCGTAGGGACGC
>NZ_JALGQY010000013.1:0-80362 GCF_022809915.1 Acinetobacter lwoffii
CCATTTCTTGAATCTCCAAAGATTAAAGTTACGTTATCTTTAGAGGGACGTGCTGTCCATTATTTTGTCTAGGATCAGGCATAAAAAATCCCTCCGAAGAGGGATTTTCTCATTCAATATATCAGCACTTAAGCAAGCAGCAAGCTATTAATGCGCTTGACATATTCAGCAGGATTTTCTGGTAATCCACCTTCTGCAATCACCGCCTGGTCAAAGATCACATTGGCCAGATCATCAAACTGCGCTGAGCCATCCAGTTTTTTCACCAACGGATGTTCCGGGTTGATTTCCAGAATCGGTTTAATATCCGGCACAGGCTGACCTGCATCTTTCAGCATACGAATCAGCTGCGGAGACAACTCACCTTCTCCAGTCACCAGACAAGCCGGAGAATCGACCAGACGCGTCGTCACCCGCACTTCTTTGGTCTTGTCTTTTAATGAATCCGTCAACTTATCCACCACCGGTTTAAACTGGGCTGCGGCTTCTTCAAGGGCTTTCTTCTCTTCGGCATCCTGAAGGTCACCTAAGTCAACTGCACCTTTCGACACGTTTTGCAAAGGCGTACCATCGAACTCATTCACAAAGTTCATCGCCCATTCATCCACGCGTTCAGTCATCAACAGAACTTCAATGCCTTTTTTCTTGAACAGTTCCAGTTGCGGTGAATTTTTCGCAGCATTCAGGCTATCTGCAGTCACATAATAAATGGCTTTCTGGCCGTCTTTCATGCGTGCTTTATAGTCTGCCAATGACGTGCTAACTTCATCATTGGTCGAAGTCGCATAACGCAGCAGTTTCAAGATACGTTCACGGTTACTGAAATCTTCACCCAAACCTTCTTTCAATACTGAAGCAAATTCCTGATAGAAAGTCTTAAAGTTTGCCTGATCTTTTTCATCTTCAGATTTAGCCAGATTATCCAAAATGGTCAGGATACGGCGGGTATTGCCTTCACGGATGGTTTTTACATCACGGCTTTCTTGCAGTAATTCACGACTCACGTTCAATGGCAGATCGGCACTGTCCACCACACCCTGTACAAAGCGCAGATAGTTTGGAATCAGGTTATCTGCATCATCCATAATGAACACGCGTTTCACATACAGTTTGATACCCGCTTTGGATTCACGGGTGAAAATATCATGTGGCGCTTTGCTTGGAATATATAATAACTGGGTATATTCAGTGCTGCCCTCAACCCGATTATGCGCCCAAGCCAATGGCGCTGCGAAATCATGGCTTAAGTTCTTGTAGAACTCGACATACTGCTCTTCAGTGATTTCAGACTTGTTACGAGTCCATAATGCACTGGCTGAGTTAATGGCTTCCCACTCATCGGTTTTGACATATTGGCCACCTTTAGACGTTTCACCTTCAGCCGCTTCTTCTTCCTGCCAGACTTCTTTTTGCATCTGGATTGGCAGGCTGATGTGGTCTGAATATTTATTGATAATCTGCTTCACTTTATAGCTTTGCAAATAATCTAGCGCATCGTCACGGAGATGCAGAATAATATCTGTACCACGGCCTTCTTTGCTGATCTGTTCAACTTCGAACTCACCGGTTCCGCCACTAATCCAGCGTACGCCTTCAGAGACATCTGTGCCGGCACGACGCGATTCTACCGTAATCTTGTCAGCGACAATAAAGCCGGAGTAAAAACCGACACCAAACTGGCCAATCAACTGGGCATCGGCTTTTTGATCGCCGGTCAGTTTGGACATAAAATCTTTGGTGCCTGATTTGGCAATAGTCCCTAAATTATCAATGGCTTCCTGTTCGCTTAAGCCAATCCCGTTGTCTGAAATGGTAATGGTTTTGTTGTCTGCATCCAGGCTGACACGAACGCGCAGATCCGGATCATTTTCATAAAATTCGGGATGATTAATCCCTTCAAAACGTAATTTGTCACATGCATCTGAGGCATTCGAGATCAATTCGCGTAGGAAAATTTCAGGGTTTGAATAAAGCGAATGGGTCACGAGATGTAGTAACTGAGCCACTTCAGCCTGGAAACTATGTTTTTGTGCGCTAGACTCGCTCATTAATCACTCCTTTTATTTTAAATACAGGTCAATACTGTTGCCTATATGAATGGAGTGAGTTACTAAATTTTCAATAGCCAGTTGTATATTTTTTCTCAAGATATTTTATAAAGAATCGCTTGATCTGATCTGGCTTGGATTTTTAAAGACTTAGGTTTAAGTCCTAATAAGGCCCAAGCTTATAAATACGTTGAAATTGCAGGTCTATTTGCTGCTGACGCATATTATAGACCTGACTAAGACAGGATACCGATTCCTGACAGCGGTCACGAAATTGTAGCCATTTCACCTGATCGCGCTGGATCACCGAGCGGGTTCCCATAGGCACCATACGACGTAAAATATGATAGCTGGTACTCATCTTGACATCGGCATCATTCAGCAGACGATGTTCACAAATCGCTTTCTCTGTCACGGTTTCAGCTTTCTGACAATCAAAACTTGCCGCATAGGCAGACCCTGCCAGCAGACTGAAGAAGATCACAATACCTTGGCTTAAAAACTTCATGCTGATCTTCCTTATTATTCAATTATTAAGTCGTATTCAATTAATATTTACTTTATTCGTTTTAATATAGTTGAACATTGCCGATCTGCTCAATTTCAATAAGTTATAAATCGTTGTTATTTTGAAAAAAAAACCTCATTCAAGATGAGGCTTTTTTGTTGAGTAAGGTTAGAATTTAGAACTTGTAGCTATAACCGATCGTGTAAACCCAAGGATCAATATTTAAGTCGAATTTAGTATTATCAGCATCATCTAAAGTCACTTCAGGACTCAAATCTGCATAGCGCACGTCAGCAAATACGCCCCAGTTTTTGGCATCGGCCGGCTGGTAATTAAAGCCGACCTGACCTGCCAAACCAAACTCTTCTTTCACATCTTTAGCCAGACCTTCTTCATCCCAAGCAATAAAAGCTGTGCCACCTACACCAATATATGGCGTAAAACGTGTTGCATTTTTAAAGTTATATTTAGCGGTAATTGTGGGTGGAAGATGTTTAATCTTGGCAATTTTCCCTAGACCCTGAGCAGAAATGTCATGGTTAAACGGGGTAGCCAATAATAATTCTGCCGAAATATTGTCATTAAAAAAGTATTCGACCGACGGCGTAAAACCATATTCTTGATCCGCTTCTACGACTAAACCTGGTGCAATTTCAGTGTCACTTGATGGTGCTAAAGAACTGGCACCAACTTTCACCTGCCATTGACCTGCCATCGCAGATGCAGAAAGACCCATTAATGCAATTAGAGCGACTTGCTTTAACATTTTTAAATACCCCACAGGAAGAATAATTATTAAGAAAATAAATCTTAATTAATAATAAACACGAGGAAAAATAATATGCAATAAGGATTATAAAACTAATTTTAAATTATTATTTAAAATATTGATTTAAAAAGTTATTTATTTTAAATTGACTGAATTGGTTGGTTTTAAATACCAAGTATATTAAGCAGATAAATATGGCTTTATTCAGAGTGAAATAATCAGGTTTATATTAATTTTTATTTAAACATATATTTTAAATGCATCTTATTGTTTATTTTAAATCTAGATAAATCTGCTCCAATAGATATCAGAGCAGATTGAAATTGACTTACAGAACCATGGCTGCAATCCAGCCAAAAATCATCAACGGAATATTGAAGTGAATGAAGGTTGGAACCACACTGTCCTTCATATGGTCATGCTGACCATCCATATTCAGACCGGATGTTGGGCCTAGAGTTGAATCTGACGCTGGAGAGCCGGCATCGCCTAAAGCCGCCGCAGTCCCGATAATCGCAATGGTCGCAGCCGGGCTGAAACCAAACTGGATACACAGCGGAACATAAATAATCGCCAGAATGGGAATGGTCGAGAAAGACGAACCAATGCCCAATGTGATCAGCAAACCAATCAACAGCATCAGGAAGGCAGCCAATGCCTGACTATTACCAATCCATTTCACTGATGCTTCAACCAAGGTTGGTACCTGATTAGTCGCTTCAATCACCGCGGCAAAGCCTTGTGCTGCAATCATGATAAAGCCAACCAGCGCCATCATGCGCATACCGGTAATGATCACATCATCCGCTTCTTTCCATTTAAAGATCCCGGCACAACTCAAGATTGCGACACCGACCAGACCGGCCAGAATCATCGAATCTGAATAAAGCTGTACCGCCAATGTAGCAATAACTGCAAGACCTGCCATCCAGATGGTAAATTTGGCAATCTGCGGTTTAACGTGTTCAGCCACACCTAATTCAGCAGAAATACTTTGCTGTTCCTGGATATGAATATCTTGATATTGACGTGGTTTGCGATAGCTAATAAAGATCGCCACCAATAAGCCTACAAACATCCCGAATACTGGAATTGCCATCGCAGATGGAATCTGGTCATAGCTAATTTCAAATCCGTATGGCTTACCAAAGGTATTGATGTTATGACCTAGAATATCATTCAGGAAGATCGCACCAAAACCGACTGGAATGAGCATATAGGTGGCGACCAGACCAAAGGTCAGCAAACAGGCAATCAAACGACGGTCGAGCTTTAAATGGTTAAATACAGCCAATAGTGGCGGAATCAGTACCGGAATAAAGGCAATATGCACGGGAATAACGTTCTGCGAGAACACAGCAGCAATAGCAACTGTGAAAAAGATCAGATATTTCACCCGGTTTTGCGCTTTAAAATCGGCCTCACCTTTTAAGGTACTGATCATTTTATAAGCCAGCAAATCCGGTAAACCCGAACGTGCCAGAGCCAAAGCAAATGCACCTAAAATACCGTAAGCCAAGGCAATTTTAGCACCACCACCCAAGCCATTGTTAAACGCGTCCAAGGTTCCCTGTAGGCCTAGACCTGCCAATAAACCACCTGTAACAGCACCAATAACCAGGGCAAAAACCACAGGTACACGTGCCAACGAGAGTCCGAACATGACTCCAATAGCAGCAAGAATTGCGAACATAATGAATCGGAATAGAGAGAAAGCGGCTATTTTATCAGAAAATACGGATAAAAATTCCGCCACTTTTTTCTGGTCGGGTCATGTTTCGCGGAGTGGCCTGTCAATGAATGTCAGCAGATTTACGCTGAATAAACTCATCAATCAATTGAGCCACTTGCTCCGGTTGACTCAGGATCGCCCAGTGATTGGCAGCCAGTTCTACTTTCGAGAAATCATCCACCCATTTTGACATTTCATCAACCAGATCTGGCCCGACAAACTGGTCATATTTCAGCACAATCGCCTGTATCGGACAGATGGCAAAACGCTGCCGTGGTTGAGCTAAGCGTGGCAAAAAATTGGCCCGATACAGGTTCACACCATATTTGCCATCTTTGACAATATGCGGGTTGAGTGGCAGATCATCGTGTCTTTCCAGTTGCTGCACGATCTTGCCCCAACGCTGCGGATTAAAAAAATTCCAGGCCAACGGCGCCACTAAAGGCAACTGAAACATCGCGATATACCAAGATTTGCTCATTTGCTTTAAAAATTTTGCTTTGTTTTGCTGGAACTGTTCACGCATCCAGAAAGCGGCATGATCCAGACATGGCCCAGATAAGGTGCTATAAGACAGAATTCGCCCTTTAAAGCGTGGATCGGTGACAGATTCCCAGGACTGAATTGAGCCCCAGTCATGCGCAGCCAGATGAAAAGCTCGATTCGGCAATACCTTATTCACCACCTCTTCCAGATCCTGACTTAAACGGGCCAAGCGGTAATCGGAGATTTTTTTGGGAATACTGGACTCCCCTGCGCCCCGGACATCATAAGTCACCACAAAATAATCCTGACTCAAATGAGCAATGACTGGCTCCCAAACTGCTTGATGATCAGGATAACCATGAACCAGTACCAAGGCTGTTTGTTCGGGTTGTCCATAAGTTTTGACACAGAGACACTGCTGATCCGTGGTATCGACCCATTGCACTTGTGTTTCCATCTTTTGATCCTGTTTTTATTATTGACCACTTAGTTTATAAATCGGCATGATTGATCAATGCCAGCGCATTTTTGTTGCTCTAGTATGCATAATCACAGCCGCAAAAAGAATGTCAGTATGAGCCTATTCCAGAAAATTCAAAAACTGCCTCTGGTTTCAAAATTTATTCTGAACCGTTATGCCCCTTATCGTGGTGCAGGCATCGAAATTGATAAGATTGATTTTAATAATTATCATGTTCGGGTCAAAATGCCGCTGACCCGTAAGAACCAGAATATTGTCGGTGTGCATTTTGGTGGCAGCCTGTATTCAATGGTCGATCCCTTTTATATGTTATTGCTGATGCATCATTTGGGGCCGAAATATCTGGTCTGGGATAAAGGCGCCAGCATTCAGTTTTTGGCACCGGGTCGCGGCACAGTGGTGGCGGACATTCGGATTTCTGCTGAAGAAATTGCCACGATTATCAATCTGGCAGCCGATAATGCGCCAGTGTATCGACATTATCAGCTGAATATTTATGATGAAGCCGGGGTCAGAATTGCCGAAGTAGAAAAAACAGTATATATCCGGCGTAAACAGAGCAAAGGGAAAATTAACTCTCCTAAATAAGATAAAAGCGCCACATTGGCACTTTTAAATCTAGATGAATCTGAAGTGACTTTCGACTTAACGACGACGGTTATCCTGTTCAATCGCAGCACCGGCACCACCACCGATTGCGCCACCGATTGCAGCACCCGCATTACCACCGAAGATACTTTTACCGACTGCGGAACCAACAGCACCACCTACACCACTATAGGTCGCATTACGGTTTGAACCGCCTTGGGATTTACTACCCACTGCAGCACCGGCACCACCACCTACAGCTGCACCAACGCCACCGCCGACTTTATTACCAACACCACCACCGACTGCACCACCAAGGGCCGCAGCACCGATCCGTTGCTCATTGGCAGACATACTTTCACAACCCGCCAACATAAAGGTGGAAAGAGTGGCAACTGCCATAACACCCATTAATTTTTTCATGACCTTGGCCTTCCTGTCTTGCTTTAATTAAGCTTATCTTCATTTTATGAAACTAAAATCTGTAGCGTGTTACTTCTCTCGGTATTCCTGCTGAGTTTTGTAAATATCAATGGATTATTCTTCTGTTCAAGCTGTCTTATTTATAAATTTCAGACAAAAAAAGACGCCCGAAGGCGTCTCTTTTCTCAGCTTTAACTCGAATTAGAATTCTTCGTTAAATGCCTGGCTAAGCGCTTGGTCTACATCAGAGAAGTCATTGTGCAGTTCAAATTCTGCAGCTTCTGCTTCTTGACGACGACGCTCCAGGTGGTAAGCCAAACCTGTACCCGCTGGGATCAGGCGACCTACAACCACGTTCTCTTTCAAGCCACGTAAGTCATCTTCTTTACCTGTTACAGCCGCTTCAGTTAACACACGCGTGGTTTCCTGGAACGATGCAGCAGAGATGAACGAGTCAGTAGAAAGCGACGCTTTCGTAATACCCATCAATTGACGTTCAAACTTCGCAGGGAACTTGTTTTGCGCAAGAACTGCTTGGTTTTCTTGAACAACGCGGATGTAATCCACTTGTTCGCCTTTGATGAAGCTGGTATCGCCACCGTCAGTGATATCAACTTTACGCAGCATTTGACGTACGATCACTTCAATATGCTTGTCGTTGATTTTTACACCTTGCAGACGGTATACGTCCTGAACTTCGTTCACGATGTAGTTTGTAAGCGCAACTTCGCCTTTCAAACGTAAGATATCGTGCGGGTTCTGTGGACCATCAGAAATAGTTTCACCACGGTTCACATGTTCGCCTTCGAACACGTTAATCGTACGCCATTTCGGAATCAGTTCTTCATAAATCTCAGAACCATCATCCGGCGTAATCACCAGACGGTTCTTACCTTTGGTCTCTTTACCAAAGCTTACAACACCCGACACTTCTGCAAGGATTGCATGCTCTTTCGGCTTACGTGCTTCGAACAAGTCAGCTACACGCGGCAGACCACCGGTAATATCACGGGTACGTGAAGTTTCTTGTGGTACACGACCGATGACATCACCGACACCAATCGTTTCGCCATCGCGCACAGAAAGAATCGTGTTTTGTGGCAGGAAGTAGAACTGCTCACCACCATCTACTGTGTCTAACACAACAGCAGGACGCAAATCCTTACCTGACGCAGGACGTGAAGTCACTGGCAAGATTTCGATGGTTGACATACCTGTTGCATCATCAGTTTTAGAAGTAACCGTCACGCCATCAGCAATCTGGCTGAAACGCACTTTACCAGCAACTTCTGTTACCAATGGATGTGTATGTGGATCCCAAGTCGCCACGATACCGCCTGCTTCTACAGCTTCGCCATCTTTGAGCAAGATAGAGGCACCGTAAGGCAGTTTGTAACGCTCACGCTCACGACCTAAATCATCCGCAATACCGATTTCACCTGAACGTGAAGTCGATACCAAGTGACCTTTGGCATGTTGTACGGTTTTCACATTATGGAAACGTACTGTACCCTGGTTACGAACCTGCACGCTGTTTGCAGCAGAAGTTCGGCTCGCAGCACCACCCACGTGGAAGGTACGCATTGTTAACTGTGTACCTGGTTCACCAATCGATTGAGCTGCCATAACACCAACAGACTCACCCGGGTTCACCTGATGACCACGTGCCAGGTCACGACCGTAACATTTCGCACATACACCAAAGGTTGATGCACAGTTCACGACTGAACGCACTTTAATTTCGTCGACACCCTGGCTTTCGATAAACGCAGCCAGTTTCTCGTCAATTAAAGTATTACGTGGAAGCAGAACTTCATCTGTACCCACTTTCTTGACATCTTCAGCAACTACACGACCCAATACTCGTGCACCCAGGTTTTCGATGACATCGCCACCTTGAATGAACGGAGTCATTACCAGACCGTCATACGTACCACAATCCGGCTCGGTAATAACCAAGTCCTGCGCAACGTCTACTAGACGACGCGTCAAGTAACCAGAGTTCGCAGTCTTCAATGCTGTATCGGCCAAACCTTTACGCGCACCGTGTGTCGAGATGAAGTACTGAAGTACGGTCAAACCTTCACGGAAGTTCGCTTTAATTGGGGTTTCAATGATCGAGCCATCCGGCTTCGCCATCAAACCACGCATACCCGCCAACTGACGAATCTGAGCTGCCGAACCACGGGCACCCGAGTCAGACATCATATAGATCGAGTTGAATGATTTTTGCTTCTCGTCTTCACCCTGTTTGTTCTTCACAGTGGTGAAAGACAAGTTGTCCATCATCGCTTTAGCAACCTGGTCATTGGTACGCGCCCAAATATCGACCACTTTGTTATAACGTTCGCCGGCAGTTACGAAGCCTTGTTCGAACTGTTGTTCGATTTCACGAACTTCAGCTTCCGCTTTACCAATAATTGCTTGTTTTTGCGGTGGAATAACCATGTCTTCCATACCGACAGAAACACCTGAACGCGTCGCTTGACGGAAGCCCAAGTACATCAACTGGTCAGCGAAGATAACAGTATCTTTCAGACCCAATTTACGGTAGCAAGAGTTAATTAACTTCGAGATATTTTTCTTGGTCATCTCAACGTTAATTTGCTGGAAATCCATACCTTCAGGCACAACTTCCCAAAGTAGGCAACGACCAGGCGTCGTATCTACAATAATGGTTTGCTGTTCACGGTTACCATCTTCGTCGATCACAGTCTGGTGTACACGTGCTTTAACGCGAGCGTGTAGATCAACCTGACCTGTTGCGAGTGCACGGTTTACTTCGTGAGTATCCGCGAACACCATGCCCTCACCTTTGGCATTGATTGCATCACGCGTGATGTAATACAAGCCCAAGACAACGTCCTGAGACGGTACGATGATTGGCTCACCGTTCGCTGGAGACAAGATGTTGTTCGTTGACATCATTAACGCACGAGCTTCAAGCTGAGCTTCAAGTGTTAATGGTACGTGTACCGCCATTTGGTCACCGTCGAAGTCGGCGTTAAACGCAGCACATACGAGTGGGTGTAGACGAATCGCTTTACCTTCAATCAGGATCGGTTCAAATGCTTGAAGACCCAAACGGTGAAGTGTTGGTGCACGGTTCAACATCACTGGATGTTGACGAATCACGTGAGCAAGAACATCCCAAACTTCTGGAGTTTCACGCTCAACCATTTTCTTCGCAGCTTTAATGGTGGTTGCTTGACCAGAAGCTTGTAGTTTCGCGAAAATGAATGGTTTGAACAGTTCAAGTGCCATTTTCTTCGGAAGACCACATTGGTGCAAACGAAGGTTTGGACCAACAGTAATTACCGAACGACCAGAGTAGTCAACACGCTTACCAAGTAAGTTTTGACGGAAACGACCTTGCTTACCTTTGATCATGTCTGCCAAAGATTTAAGCGGACGCTTGTTCGAACCGGTAATTGCACGACCACGACGACCGTTATCCAGCAATGCATCTACAGACTCTTGCAACATACGTTTTTCGTTACGTACGATGATGTCTGGCGCTGCAAGGTCAAGAAGACGCTTCAAACGGTTGTTACGGTTGATCACACGACGATAAAGATCGTTCAGGTCAGAAGTCGCGAAACGACCACCTTCAAGTGGGACAAGCGGACGAAGGTCTGGTGGAAGAACTGGAAGTACAGTTAACACCATCCATTCTGGCTTGTTGTTCGAATCGTTGAATGCTTCCATCAACTTCAAACGCTTAGACGCTTTTTTCAGCTTGGTTTCTGAAGTTGTAACAGGAATTTCTTCACGAAGACGCGCAATTTCAGCTTCAAGATCGATGTCTTTCAACAAGTCTTGAACCGCTTCAGCACCCATTTTCGCTGTGAATTCATCACCGTGTTCTTCTAATGCATTGAAGTATTCTTCATCGTTTAGAAGTTGGTATTTCTCAAATGGAGTCATACCCGGATCGGTCACTACATAAGATTCGAAATACAATACACGTTCGATATCACGTAGCGTCATGTCTAATAATAGACCGATACGGCTAGGCAATGATTTCAAGAACCAGATGTGTGCAACTGGAGATGCCAGCTCGATGTGACCCATACGTTCACGACGAACTTTCGCAGTTGTTACTTCAACGCCACATTTTTCACAAATGACGCCTTTGTATTTCATACGCTTGTATTTACCACACAAGCATTCGTAATCTTTCACTGGACCAAAGATTTTGGCACAGAACAAACCATCACGTTCAGGCTTGAACGTACGATAGTTAATGGTTTCTGGCTTTTTAACTTCACCGTGAGACCATGACTTAATCATTTCTGGTGACGCAAGACCAATACGGATGCGGTCAAACTCTACTGGAGCATGACCGTCTGAATCCGTCTTTTTGCGCATGATATCGAGCAAGTCTTTCAATTTTTTTCTCCGTGTGTTGTGGAGATTTTCACTCAACAACTGGGTCACAAATATTGTTTTTTAACTGAATTTTAATCCCCCTCAATCCCCCTTTGTTAAGGGGGAAGCCCTCTTTATCAAAGAGGGGTTTGGGGAGATTAAATGGAACTAATTAGTCACCATTTTTCAGTTCAATGTTGATACCTAAAGAACGGATCTCTTTGGTCAATACGTTGAACGATTCAGGCATGCCCGGGTCCATATAATGGTTGCCATCTACAATGTTCTTGTAGATACGGGTACGGCCTTCAACGTCATCCGATTTCACAGTCAGCATTTCTTGTAGCGTATATGCTGCACCGTAAGCTTCTAGTGCCCAGACTTCCATCTCACCGAAACGCTGACCACCGAATTGTGCTTTACCACCAAGCGGCTGTTGCGTTACTAGAGAGTAAGAACCAGTTGAACGCGCATGCATCTTGTCATCAACCAAGTGGTTCAGTTTCAGCATGTACATGTAACCAACAGTTACCGGACGATCGAAACGCTCACCAGTACGACCATCATATAATACGGTCTGACCAGTACTAGATAGGCCTGCAAGTTGTAACAACTCTTTGATCTGACCTTCTTCAGCACCATCGAATACAGGAGTAGCCAAAGGCACACCAGCACGCAAGTTGCCAGAAAGTTTCAAGATTTCCTCATCAGTCAGGCTATCAAGATCTTCTTGCTCGCCACCAACTTTGTTGTAAATCTTGTCTAGGAAATCACGAAGCTCAAGTACAGTACGTTGCTCTTTCATCATCTTGTCGATTTGATCGCCAAGACCTTTCGCCGCCATACCCAAGTGAGTTTCAAGAATCTGACCCACGTTCATACGCGATGGTACGCCCAGCGGGTTCAATACGATATCAACAGGTACACCGTTGGCATCATGTGGCATGTCTTCTACCGGCAAGATGTTTGATACAACACCTTTGTTACCGTGACGACCCGCCATCTTATCACCCGGCTGGATGCGACGTTTTACAGCAAGATAAACTTTAACAACTTTCAATACACCAGTCGTCAGTTCATCGCCTGTAGAAAGTTTGCGTTTTTTCTCAGCAAATTTCTCGTCAATTTCGAAGCTCTTCTCTTTCAAGAACACTTGAATTTGAGTTAAACGTTCAGCAATTGCTTCATCAACTGGTTGAATTTCAAGAAGATCAACAAGCTCTAAACCAGACAACACGTCTTCAGACAGTTTGTCGCCACGTTTAGTTGTACCGCCACCATTCGACTCTTGGCCGTTAAGTAGACGGATTACACGTTCACGTGCAGCTTCTTCGAAGATTTTGAATTCTTCTTTCAAGTCTTTACGGTATGCATCAAGCTGTGCTTTTTCAATTGCTTGAGCACGTTCATCTTTTTCAAGACCATCACGTGTAAACACTTGAACGTCAATCACAGTACCTTTCGTACCCGATGGAACGCGTAAAGATGAATCTTTTACGTCAGCCGCTTTTTCACCGAAGATTGCACGTAGCAATTTTTCTTCTGGAGTAAGCTGTGTTTCACCTTTAGGGGTTACTTTACCAACAAGGATATCGCCAGCAGTTACTTCTGCACCGATGTAAACGATACCTGACTCGTCCAGTTTAGACAGAGCAGCTTCACCCACGTTCGGGATATCGGCAGTGATTTCTTCCGCACCCAGTTTGGTATCACGTGCGACACATGACAATTCCTGGATATGAATCGAGGTTAAACGGTCTTCTTGAAGTACACGCTCAGAAAGTAAGATCGAGTCTTCGTAGTTGTAACCGTTCCAGGTCATGAACGCAACGCGCATGTTTTGACCCAGTGCTAGCTCACCGCCATCAGTCGATGGACCATCAGCCAGTACATCACCACGACCTACTTTATCACCTAGGTTCACAAGAACTTTCTGGTTGATACAAGTGTTCTGGTTCGAACGGGTGTACTTGATCAGGTTGTAGATATCTACACCTGCTTCACCTGCGATCATTTCGTCTTCATTCACACGAATAACCACACGAGACGCATCAACAAACTCGATACGACCACCACGCTGAGCGATCACACATACACCTGAGTCATGTGCTACGTTCGCTTCCATACCGGTACCAACAAGCGGCTTGTCAGCGATCAACGTCGGAACTGCCTGACGTTGCATGTTCGAACCCATTAATGCACGGTTGGCATCATCGTGTTCTAGGAATGGAATCAGTGACGCTGCTACAGATACAACCTGCTGAGCAGATACATCCATATGCGTTACTTTTTCAGGAGGAATACGTACGAAGTCACCCTGATGACGAACAGATACAAACTCTTCTGTTAAATTACCATCTTTATCCATTGCAGAATCGGCCTGTGCAATGACAGTGCCTACTTCTTCAATCGCAGAAAGGTATTCAACTTCATCTGTTACACGACCATCAACAACTTTACGGTATGGGGTTTCCAGGAAACCAAAGTTGTTACATTTCGCATAAACAGAAAGCGAGTTGATCAAACCAATGTTTGGACCTTCCGGTGTTTCAATTGGACATACACGACCGTAGTGAGTTTGATGTACGTCACGTACTTCAAAGCCTGCACGTTCACGCGTCAAACCGCCGGGACCAAGCGCAGAAACACGACGTTTGTGCGTAATCTCAGATAACGGGTTGTTTTGGTCCATAAACTGAGACAACTGGCTTGAACCAAAGAATTCTTTGATTGCAGCAGCAACAGGTTTCGCATTGATCAAATCTTGCGGAGACAGGTTGTCAGTTTCAGCTTGGCTTAAACGTTCTTTAACAGCACGTTCAACACGAACCAGACCTACACGGAATTGGTTTTCTGTCATTTCACCAACAGAACGAACACGACGGTTACCGAGGTGATCGATATCGTCGACTTCACCTTTACCGTTACGGATTTCAACTAATGTTTTTAATACATCAGTGATATCTTCGTTCGAGAGAATGCCTTCAACTTCACGTGACTTCTGGTCTGTACCGACTTCGTAAGGACGACCCAAACGACGGTTGAACTTCATACGACCGACTGGGGACAAGTCATAACGTTCAGAAGAGAAGAACAGGTTGTTGAATAAGTTTTCAGCAGCTTCTTTTGTTGGTGGCTCGCCCGGACGCATCACTTTGTAGATTTCTACCAATGCTTCTTCACGATTGCTCGTCGTATCTGCACGTAGAGAATCTGCAACGAATGAACCGCGGTCGATATCATTAGTGAACAGGATATTGAACTGCTTCACGCCGCCTTCTGCAATTTTCACCATGATTTCATGGCTTAATACAGTATTGGCTGCAATCACATCACCATCTTTTAATGGGATGTCTTCAGCAGTGATACGCTCATACAGGTACTCATCTGGCACTGCAAGTTTTTCAAGACCTGAAGCTTCCATTTGACGTACATGACGCGCATTGATACGTTTACCTTGCTCAACAATTGCCTTGCCATCCTTGTCCAGGATGTCAAATTGTGCCATTTCGCCACGCAAACGTTCAGGCACCAGGTCAATCTGGTAGCTACCCATGTCAAGATACACAGGTACTTTCTCATAGAACATGTCGAGAATGTTTTCATTGCTATAACCCAAGGCACGAAGCACCACAGTCGCAAGCAATTTACGACGACGGTCAATACGTACATAGACGAGGTCTTTGGCATCGAATTCAAAGTCTAACCATGAACCACGGTAAGGAATGATACGCGCTGAATAAAGGACTTTACCACTTGAGTGAGTCTTGCCTTTATCGTGATCAAAGAATACGCCTGGTGAACGGTGTAATTGTGACACGATCACACGCTCGGTACCGTTAATTACAAAGGTACCGTTATCCGTCATCAATGGCATTTCTCCCATATAGACTTCTTGTTCACGTACGTCTTTAATTGACTTCGTTTCACGATCTTTCAGGATCAAACGAATTTTTACACGCATTGGTGCTGCATAAGTTGAGCCACGAAGGATACATTCGCGTACATCAAACTCAGGCTTACCAAGACTATACTCAACAAATTCTAAAGCAGCATTGCCAGAATAACTTTCAATAGGAAAAACTGAACGAAATGCGGCTTGGAGACCGATATCTTCGCGGTTTTTTGGTGATTTGCCATCTTGTAAGAATGTTCTGTACGAGTCGACTTGAATCGCGAGCAAGTACGGAGCATCCATGACGCTAGGCAATTTACCAAAATTCTTACGGATCCGTTTCTTTTCGGTATATGAGTATGCCATCTGGAGTCCTCGGAAAGTGTAAACCAAGCCCGCCTGCAGAACGGGCTCAGAAGGAATTACGCTGGCCGATATGGCCACCACTCTTTACAAATGCTGCAATTTTTAGTGGTATTAAAACGCTTATCAATATTTTTTAATGAAAAATATTGGTAAACGTTTGTTCATTATGTTTATTTTCAATTTGTATGATTTTTATATCATGCAAACAAAAATCGAGCCGATTATTGTAACGCAAAAAGGCTGATGACCCAAGAGCCATCAGCCAATTTTTGGAGCCGATTATAAAAAAACCGGCTCCCTTAAGAAATTACTTAAGAGTAACTGTAGCACCAGCTTCTTCAAGTTTCTTCTTAAGCTCTTCGCCTTCTTCTTTAGAAACGCCTTCTTTAAGAACTGCAGGAGCGCCTTCAACCATGTCTTTAGCTTCTTTCAAGCCAAGGCCAGTCGCTTCACGAACTGCTTTAATTACAGCAACTTTGTTCGCGCCGAAAGAAGTCAATTCAACATTGAATTCAGTTTGTTCTTCAGCAGCAGCAGCAGCAGGACCAGCAGCAACAGCTACGGCAGCAGCAGATACATTGAATTTCTCTTCGAAAGCAGAGATAAGTTCAACAAGTTCAAGAACAGTTTTTTCAGCAACTGCGTTTAGGATTTCTTCGTTTGTTAAAGCCATGAGATTAACTCCAAATGGGTATTGAATGATGTGTGTTTAAGTTTGAGCTTAAGCAGCTTCTGACTCGTTTTTCTCTTGAAGCGCTGTAAGTAAGCGGCCCAATTTCGAAATAGGAGCTTGAAGAACGTTTGCAAGCATAGTAAGCGCTTTCTCTTGGTTCGGAAGATTCGCGATTACGCTAACTTCTGCACCTTGATAAAGTTTGCCATCAAATGCAGCAGCTTTAAGTTCAAATGCTTTATTAGTTTTAGCGAATTCTTCGAACAAACGTGCAGCAGCACCCATGTCATCTTCAGAATTCGAGAAAGCTAAGATTGTTGGGCCAACAAGGTTGTCGTTCAAGATATTGAATTGAGTATCTTGAAGAGCACGTTTAGCCAAAGTGTTACGCACGATACGTGTAGTAACACCAAGTTTACGCGCTTCAACACGTAGAGTAGTTAACTGCTCTACAGTCAAACCTTGGTAGTCAGCAACAACAGCAGCAAATGCAGTAGAAGCAACTTCAGCTACTTCAGCTACGATCTGTTTTTTGCCTTCGATAAGAAGAGCCATTGTAAAACCTCCTAACGGTGATTTATGTACTTACGCGAAGTACACTCCCAATTCGCAAGACCATCACTGGACTCACACGCGGAGGATGAACAAATCACACCACCGCGTCTACGCAGGCTGGGCTATTAAGAGAGAAGCATAAAACTCCCCTCGCCCGCGGTCTTTGACGCTGATAAATTTTCATTTATCAATTCAAAGTTTGCCTAAGTTTGCAAAATACGACGGAGCGTTTCTTGCGTAAAATTTGAAGCACTGCTTCAAATTTTACTCAGGGCTTTAAAATTCTGTAATAAGTCGAGACTTATTTAGAAACGTTTGCTACATCAACGATCAAACCAGGGCCCATAGTTGAGCTCAAAGTGATCTTTTGAATGTATACGCCTTTAGACGTAGCAGGTTTCAAACGCTTCAAGTCAGCAACAAGCGCTTCAACGTTTTGACGAACAGCAGCAGCTTCAAAACCCACCTGACCGATCGCAGCATGGATAATACCAGCTTTGTCTACGCGGTAACGTGCTTGACCAGCTTTTGCATTTTTAACTGCAGTAGCAACGTCAGGAGTTACAGTACCCACTTTAGGGTTTGGCATTAAGCCACGTGGACCAAGGATCGTACCAAGTTTACCTACAACGCGCATTGCATCTGGAGCAGCAATTACTACGTCAAAGTCAAGGTTACCCGCTTGGATGCTTTCAGCAAGATCGTCGAAACCAACAACGTCTGCGCCTTCAGCTTTAGCAGCTTCAGCAGCAGCGCCTTGAGCGAATACAGCTACACGTACAGTTTTACCAGTACCTGCAGGAAGTGTAGTCGCGCCACGAACAACTTGGTCAGATTTACGAGGATCAACACCTAGGTTTACCGCGATATCTAGAGATTCTTTGAATTTAGGAGCTGGAAGGCTCTCTAAAACTGCAACAGCTTCTTCTAGCGTGTAAACTTTGTGTGCTTCTACAGCAGCTACAATCGCTTTTTGACGTTTAGTTAATTTAGCCATGTCTTAAAGCTCCACTTCCAAGCCCATAGAACGCGCAGAACCAGCAATGGTACGTACACGTGCGTCTAAATCAGCACCAGTCAAATCTGGTTCTTTAGTAGTCGCAATTTCTTCGATTTGAGCACGAGTCAACTTACCAACTTTAGTTTTATTAGGTACAGCTGAACCCTTCTGGATACCAGCAGCTTTCTTAAGAAGAACAGCAGCAGGTGGAGTTTTCATGATGAATGTGAACGACTTGTCGTTGTACACAGTGATCACGACTGGAATTGGCAGACCAGCTTCAACTTTTTGTGTAGCAGCATTGAATTCTTTACAGAATGCCATGATGTTCACACCACGTTGACCTAGTGCAGGACCAATCGGTGGAGATGGATTCGCTTTACCAGCTGGAACTTGCAGCTTGATATAGCCGTCAATCTTCTTAGCCATTTCAAATTACCTCTGGGTGCAAACGCCGGTGAAGGCTCCCCAATGATTTCAAGTAACGATACCGTTACAACAACAATGCCTGACTTATAAATAAGTCAGGCGTTTTCAACCCATACAAATTAGACTGATTTTTCGACTTGACGAAATTCCAATTCAACTTGAGTTGGTCGGTTAAATACATTAATGGTCAGCGTTAAACGCGACTTTTCGTACTGAACTTCTTCCACCACACCTTTAAAGTCAGTGAATGGACCGTCAACCACGAGTAATTCTTCGCCTGGTTCAAACATCGTCTTAGGACGAGGCGCTTCACCAGTATTGCGTACACGCGCAAGAATCGCATCTGCTTCTTTTTGCGTAATCGGTGCCGGTTTTTCAGCCGTACCACCAATAAAACCTAAAACTTTTGGACATTCTTTAACAATGTGCCAAGTATCATCGTTCATTTCCATTTCGACTAGGACATAGCCAGGAAAGAACTTACGCTCTGATTTACGCTTCTTACCATCCTTCATCTCTACCACTTCTTCGGTAGGAACAAGGACTTCACCAAAGCTATCGGCAACAGCGCTACGCTGGATTCGATCATTAAGCGAACGCATCACTTGTTTTTCATAACCTGAATAGGCATGAATAATGTACCAACGTTTCATAGCTCTCTTACCCGATAATAAACTTCATTAACCAGCCTAAAATATAGTCAAAACACCACAATAAAACGGATGCAATTACGACTACAACAAGAACTTGCCAAGATGTGGACATCGTCTCTTGTTTGGTAGGCCAGGTCACTCGACGTAACTCGATTCGTGCATCTTTCAGCAGACGAATAAAGCCTTTGCCTTGATGGGTGGCGTATAATAAACCGAATGCTGCAACGATACAAGCCAAAATCACCCCAACGCGCACCCAAACATCATTCGCAGGTGCCCAGTACGCTGGTAAATATTGGTTTACCATCATTGCACCAACCAATAAAATCAAGACGATAACCCATAGAACCATGTCTAATGGAGAACCAGAACTTACATCTACTGCAGGATTATTTCTTTGAGGAATTGCCGCTTCGCCTAATGCGTCGCGTGATTTTTCATTCGACATTTTTGTACTCGTCGTAGGTTTCGCGACTTATTATATGACCAATTTTGCCGACATCAAGCGTCTTTTTAAAAACTTGGCAGGTCAGGAGGGACTCGAACCCCCAACATTCGGTTTTGGAGACCGACGCTCTACCAATTGAACTACTGACCTGCAAAACAACAAGTTGGAGCCTAAACTCCAACCTGCTTGTCTTATTCTATGATTATGCAGTTACTTTAGCAACTACACCAGCACCAACTGTACGACCACCTTCACGGATCGCAAAACGTAGACCTGGGTCCATTGCGATCGGGTGAATTAGCTCTACTGACATCTCAACGTTGTCACCAGGCATAACCATTTCCACGCCTTCTTTAAGCGCGATCGCACCAGTTACGTCCGTAGTACGGAAGTAGAACTGTGGACGGTAACCGTTAAGGAATGGAGTGTGACGACCACCTTCTTCTTTAGAAAGTACGTATACTTCCGCATCGAATTTAGTGTGTGGCTTGATCGCACCTGGTTTAGTCAATACTTGACCACGTTGTACGTCTTCACGCTTAGTACCACGAAGAAGAACACCACAGTTCTCGCCCGCACGACCTTCGTCAAGAAGTTTACGGAACATTTCTACGCCAGTTACTGTAGTAGTTTGAGTATCACGGATACCAACGATTTCTACAGACTCACCTACTTTAACGATACCAGTCTCTACACGGCCAGTTACTACTGTACCACGACCAGAGATTGAGAATACGTCTTCAATTGGCATAAGGAATGGAAGATCGATCGCACGCTCTGGCTCTGGAATGTAAGAGTCAAGTGCTTCAACAAGCGCAACTACCGCTGGCTCGCCGTATTGGCTGTCATCACCGTTAAGCGCAAGAAGAGCAGAACCACGGATTACTGGAGTGTCATCACCCGGGAAGTCGTAAGTAGAAAGAAGTTCACGAACTTCCATTTCAACTAGTTCAAGAAGTTCTTCGTCATCTACAAGGTCGCATTTGTTCAAGAATACAACGATGTAAGGTACACCTACCTGACGAGAAAGCAGGATGTGTTCACGAGTCTGTGGCATAGGACCATCAGTCGCAGCACATACAAGGATCGCGCCGTCCATCTGAGCAGCACCAGTAATCATGTTTTTAACATAATCGGCGTGGCCCGGGCAGTCTACGTGAGCGTAGTGACGAGTTGGAGAATCGTATTCTACGTGTGAAGTATTAATTGTAATACCACGTGCTTTTTCTTCTGGTGCAGAGTCGATTGCAGCGTAGTCTTTCGCTTCGCCACCGAATTTCTTCGCACATACAGTTGCAATTGCAGCTGTTAAAGTTGTTTTACCATGGTCAACGTGACCAATTGTGCCCACGTTAACGTGTGGCTTATTACGTTCAAACTTAGCCTTAGCCATGTTAATCTTCCTCGTTTACGTCGAACACAATTCTGAGTAAAACCCAGCTCCGACATATCGTTTAAAAAAACCGAACACCAAATACTTGAAAAGCAGACTAAATAGCCTGCTTTTGGAATTTCTTTGCAACAAAGTTGCTAAACTGTAATCTGGAGCTCTTATCGAGATTTGAACTCGAGACCTCTCCCTTACCAAGGGAGTGCTCTACCACTGAGCTATAAGAGCAAATATTAGTACTTCAATGGAGCGGGAGACGAGGGTCGAACTCGCGACATGTAGCTTGGAAGGCTACCGCTCTACCAACTGAGCTACTCCCGCACGATGTTGGTACAAACCACTTATTGAAGTCTTAAAATTGGTGGTGAGGGAAGGATTCGAACCTTCGAAACTTTCGTAGCGGAGTTACAGTCCGCCCCCTTTGACCGCTCGGGAACCTCACCATTTTTTACACTTACATCAGTGCTGTTCTTTACTTCACACTACCAAACCTCTAAGATGGTGCCGGCACACGGATTCGAACTGTGGACCTACTGATTACAAGTCAGTTGCTCTACCAACTGAGCTATGCCGGCGTTTCTTAGTGTTTCGTACGTTTCGTATCGGAACGGTGTGCAGTTTAGCAAAACTCAGAATCCTTGCAAGTGTTTTTTTCAAAAAAAACGTCAAAAACTCATAAAATCAAACCATTTGATGATAATTCAACCGCTTTGATCACTGCGCGAGCTTTTATTTGGGTTTCATTCCACTCAGATTCAGGATTTGAGTCGGCAACCAGTCCTGCTCCGGCCTGCACATAGACCTTATTTTCGCGAATGACACAGGTACGAATCGCAATCGACATGTCCATCTCGCCATGCCAGCCTAAATAACCAACAGCACCACCAAAAATTCCACGTTTTACCGGCTCAACTTCGTCAATAATTTCCATGGCACGGATTTTTGGCGCACCTGAAAGTGTACCAGCAGGGAAAGTTGCTTTAAAAACATCCAGAGCATCGACATCATCACGCACTTCACCCTGCACATTGGAGACAATATGCATCACATGCGAATAACGTTCGATCACCATTTGATCAGTCACCTGCACTTTGCCAATTTTTGCGATACGCCCTACATCATTACGTCCCAAGTCAATCAGCATGACATGTTCGGCAATTTCTTTTTCATCGGATAATAGGTCTTCCTCAAGCGCCAGATCCTCTTCTTTGGTTTTACCGCGTGGGCGTGTTCCCGCAAGCGGTCGTACGGTAGCAATACCATTTTCCAGACGGGACAGAATTTCAGGAGAAGAGCCGACAATATGGAATGGCGTGTTATTTTCCAAGGTCTGCCCTTGCACCAAGAACAGATATGGAGATGGATTAAGGTGACGTAAGGCACGATAGACCTGTAACGGATCACCGTCGAAGTCAGACACCATCCGGTGCCCGGGTACGACCTGCATTACATCGCCGGCACGAATGTATTCTTTGACCTTTTCGACCGACGCAATGAAGTTGTCATGTCCGGTGAGAGACTCAAAATGTGGCGGCGTATGTTTTTCAGCTTTAAGACTGATTGGCGTGGCCAGAATATTTTCTAATTCATTTAATTGTTCATGGGCTTTTTCATAAGAACCCGGAGCAGTGGCATCGGCATGTACAATCAAGAACAAGGTATCTTTTAAATTATCAAAGACGATGACGGTTTTAGACAGCATCATCCAGATATCTGGCAAGCCAACCGGATCCGCTTCAGGCACATTTTTTAATTTCGGTTCGATATAACGCACAGCGTCATAACCAAAGTAACCGACCAGTCCGCCCGTAAAACTCGGCAAGTCCGGCAATTCTGCCTGGGTTGGCACCCTAAATTGCGCCTGAAAGTCGCGAATATATTGAAATGGGTCCGCACAGTGCTGCTTTTCAATCGAAGCATCTGCGTGCTGTACCGTCAGCTCGCCTGCATTGCAGGAAAATACCGTGGATTCACCTAGTCCAATAATCGAATAGCGTGCCCAGTTCTCACCACCTTCTACAGACTCGAATAAATAAGCCTGCTGATGCTGTTTAAGCCGAGCAAAAATAGAAAGTGGTGTATCAGTATCCGCCAGACGCTGACGGTAAACAGGAATGAGGTTATAGCCTTGCGCAGCAAGTTGCTGGAATTGTGCTTGAGTGGTCATGCGGTTTTTCTCTTTAAATTAGGGTTACTCAGTATGTAAATAAAATTGAACTGAGCGACGCCATCGAAAAACCTTACAACTATTCATTTTCTTTCCTTAGTACGCATATTAGGCAAGTAATTCTCTAAGATCATCCACAATCTGCTGTGGCTGACAATCTGCAATATTTTCACCATGATTATAGCCATAGCTGACTACAACACAATCAATCCCGGCGCGGCGTGCGGCTTCAACATCATTGGAAGAGTCTCCAATCAACAAGACCTGTTCTTTGCTCACCTTATAATGTTCGACACAGTGCAGCAACTGGCGCGGATGTGGTTTACGCTCAGTAAAACGGTCGCCACCAATGGTATCGGCAAAATAATGAGCCATATCCAAGGTATCTAAAATACTGCGGGCAGGAAGTTCAGGCTTATTGGTCACACAAATCAGGGTTTTACCTTGAGCTTTGGCCCAGTCCAGAAATTTCAGGATTCCCGGAAAAGGAACGGTATCAACACAGGGATCGACATTATAAATATCCAGAAAAGTGTTTAAGAGCTCTTGATGCTGTACCGGTGTGACTTCACCGACCAGATGCTGGAGTACACTTTCACAGAATATCGACGTGCCCTTACCTACCCAGGTCCGTACCTGCTCTTCAGTCACCAGAGGCAATTGCAGCACATTCAAGCTCATATTCATGGCGCGATACAGATCATGTGCTGAATCCACCAAGGTACCATCCAGATCAAACAAGATCAGTTCACGCTTTTCTAATTGTGCAATAGACATCCCGACCCTCTTTTATAATGTGCGCAGCCACAAAAAAGGCATGCGCTATGCATGCCTTGATTGTAACCAATCATCAGCTTATTTGAACAACAACCAAGCCATAATTGCCAAAATAATCAGCACAATCACTGAAATCAAACCTACAGATACATTTTTCTGGGTTTCTTTTTCCTGTTCTACACGTGATACAGGCTGCTCAACCGGAATTGGGGTAGGCTCTGGTTTTACCGCATTAATGTCCACGCCTTCCGGAATAGGTGCCGGTTTTGGAATACCGACATTGGTTGGCATGCCATCACGGGTTAATTGTACCGTAGCATCACGATGTTTCAGTTCCGGCATTCCCTGATCATTCATTTGCTGTGCAGGTGTAGGCTCAGCGACTTCGACCTGTTCCACGACTTTTTCTGCCGTTGCTTCAATTTCTGCTGGAACCTCTACTGCAGCCGCAGGCGCCATTACTGAAAATTTCAAGCTGGCAAACTGAACAATGTCATCCTGCTTTAATAAGGTTTCTTGCGCAATCTGTACATCATTGACGAAAGTGCCATTCGATGAACCCAAATCCTGCACCCAGAGCGCATCATCTTTCAGTAAAAATGCCGCATGTTTACGGGAGATTTCCGCAGCCTGTAACACGATATCCGTAGCCTGATGACGCCCCACCAGCATGTCACGGTCAATGCTAATTTCCTGTCCTGTTAAGTCGCCTGTAATCGCGTGTATTTTCCAAGTCATGAAAGTTACTTCTCTGTTCTCTTTGACATTATCATAACATGCTGTCTGCAAATGCGAATGACCTAGCTTTTGGGTCTAAGTGTGGTTGTTGTAACGGTATTTTTACTTTTTTCTACTTGTTGGACGGGTTGTGCCACTTGTCGCTGAATCACTGGTTCTATTGCTACCGGCGTAACGACTACATTGGCTGGTTGCGCCTGAACGGGTGCGGTCGGCACAGTTTGATAGGTCGAGTTTTGCAATGGCGTTCTGGATACCGGAATGCGCTGTTGATATACATCTTCAACACTTTCTGGCAGCTTGGCAAAGTTCCCGTCTGAATCGAGTGCGAGTTGCAGACTATATAGCTGACTATAGCGTTGCTGGGTCAGTTTACGCACTGCATTTTTATCCCCCACAATAGTTGGATGGATAAAGATCAGCAAGTTACGCTTCTGATTGGACTTACCTTCAGAACGAAATAAACGCCCCAAGCCTGGAATCGCACCCAGGCCCGGCACCGCTTGGCGTCCATAACTGGTGTTATCCGAAATCAGACCACCAAGGACAATAGTTTGTCCATGTTCGGCCAGAATTGAGGTTTTGATCGCTCGCTTGCTGGTGACCAGATCCTGCGCCTGCCCTTTACTGGCTTTGACATCAGAAACTTCCTGTTCGACTTCCAAGCGTACCGTACCATCTTCGCCAATATGTGGAACCACCTTTAAAGTGACCCCGACATCCTTACGTTCAATGGTGGTATAGGGATTAGCAACTCCAGCAGCGCCTGTAGACACCGAACCGGTGACAAAGGGTACGTTTTCACCCACCACAATATAAGCTTCTTCATTGTCCATGGTCACAATCGACGGCGTAGACAACAGATTAGATTTGGTGGTTTCTTTGAGTGCCTGAATCATCGCACCATACAGACGACGGGAACCATCACTGCCTTCACGATAATCACCGAGTACCAGTGAACTGCCCGCGCCCACGGCACTTGCAGCACCTGCACCACCACCGGTGAGATAACCGGCCGCAATATTTTTCAGACTAGTCCCAAAATTATCGAAGTTCACCAGCCCAATCCCACTGCTAATATCGCCCAAGGCCCATTGCACACCGAGTTGATCCGCATCGGTTCCTTCCACTTCAATAATCGCGGCTTCGATAAGCACCTGTTGACGACGGATATCCAGCTGGTCAATTGCCGATTCAATTTCCCGCATCAGCTGTGGATCTGCTTTCACCACCAAAGAGTTTTGCGTGGTATCGGCAATAATACTGACGCCATTGCCATTAAAACTGGTAATTCCGCCCTGCTCATTATTCATGCCGGTATTCAGCTGAATACCTGAAGAGGTGTTGCTACTTGAACCGGTAGTCGTATTGTTGTTATTTAAATTGCTACCAGAACTGAGTGACGACGAGTTCGAGGATGTACTATTCGAATTTGAATTACTGTTCACCGCCTGTCCGGTCACCAGCCCTTGCAAGATTTCCGCAAGATTTTTGGCGCTGGCATATTTCAGACGAAAAACTTTTAAACCACCCAGACGATCCGCAGCCGGTACATCCAAGGTTTCGATTACTTGACGCACCCGTTTGCGCGTTGTGGGATCACCTTTGATGATGATCCGGTTAGTACGGGTATCTGCAATCACCCGCACCCGTGAACCGCGGACATCTTTAGCACCACCGGTGGCAGTCATGGATTCAATCAGTCCAATCATTTCTTCGGCCTGACTGGATTGTAAACTGACCGCTTCAATATCATTTTGACCGGTGCCATCCAGATTACGAATAATGGTTTCCAACTGGTAAATATTGCTGGCGCGATCCGACACAATTAAGGCATTAGTGCCCGGTACTGCCGCCAGATGTGCAAACTGCGGCATCAAGGGACGCAATGCAGGAATCAGGTCATTCGGATTGGTATTTTCCAGCCACAACACCCGGGTCACAATCTGGTCACCACTGGCACGGCTTCTGGCATCATAGGGAATGCCTGAGCTTTTGACATTGCTGTCCGGAACCAGCTTGATGGTATTACCCGATGGAATCGCCACCACACCATTCACATTCAGCACGCCTAAAAACAGGTCATAGACTTCATTTTTATTCAGGGCTTTATTGGAGATGACCGTCACGTTGCCACGTACCCGCGGATCGACTGCAAAGTTTTTGCCGGTAATATCGGCCACTTCATTAATGAATGCAGTTAAGTCAGCATCTCGAAGGTTGATTTTCCAGGTTTGTGCATAACTTGCCGTACTGACCATAGCCATTAACGGTGCGGCCACACAAAATGCCCATGCTGATCGATTATTATTAAATAAAGCCATAAACTTTCGTGTTTCCTAACCCTATGTGTGATGACACATCACTTCAAATCTTGTTGTATGGTCATCACCTGATCACCACGTTTTATTTCGAGTTTGACCTGACCTTCACGTCGGGCCTGTTCCAGTAATTGTGCTTCGGTCTGCCCCTGGCTTAGCGTCTGGCCATTTAAAGACAAAATCCGGTCGCCCGGTCTTAAACCCAAGCGATTACGCAATGCAGCCGGTGTGCGTGAAGTTACTTCATAACTACCATCTGCTGCACTCACCCCCATATTCTGTAAATACTGGTCCTTGTTTTCCTGCATCTGCTGGATGGCCCGACCAATTTCATTCTGTGGCGAAGGCTGCTCAGGCATACCACTGTTAGAAGGCATAGCAGGCATTGAACTTGAAGATGCTGATGTTTCCGGCACAATCGGTTGATTCAAGCCATTTTCCAGACCTTTAAATAAGACTTCCTGAGTAGCACCTGTGGATCGACGCAGAATAACCCGATCCCAATACACCTCAGCCAACTCAAAACCGCTATTGGCCAGCATTTCCCCGACACGGTAACGATCGACCTGATCATTAATTTTCAGTACCGCAGAAGAGTTATAACTTGGACTGGCAACCACCACCCCTTGTAAAATGATATTGGTAGTTTCAATAGCACCCACAGACTGCCCAACTTCCTGAAACAGTGAAAATGCACCGATATTCGGAATTTGTGCCTGTTGCGAACCCAGTTCTACCCGATCCAGCTGCATGGCTTGGGGTGGAGCTATCAGCAACCAGAACAAAGCCGCCAGCTTCCAGCATAGATACAGAATGAGCAGTAACAAAACCACAGGTGCAGCACGATCGATCTGTTTCAGTTCAATATTTTTTAAATCATTCAGAGAAACTGCCATCAGTTCAAGCCTCCCATTAAGGGTTGGCGGGTACTGATCACATAGGTATCTAATCCGGCTTTACCTTCATAAGAAGGTGCATTCATTAAAAAGCGCTGGGTGAGCTGGATATCCAGCATCAGACTCGGATCAAGCTTGATATTCAGCATACGTTGATCGCGACTATCCCGAACATCAACTAACAGCTGTCCGCTTTCATCTGCGAGTTTTCCAGTCATGGCAGGTACATTCATGCGTTCCTGACGCTGAGCAAAGGTATAAATCAGCTCACCACCCGCCCATTGCATTTGCCCAGCCACCTGACTGAAGCCCTGTTCTTTTTTATATTTAAAATCCAGATCTTTAAACTGAATCGCAGTACTCGGCCATTGCCAGTCTGCAACTTTTTTTAAGGTTTCAGGCGCGACCTGCCCTTCAAGATTTTTGACCATCAAAGATTTATTCAAACCATAAGCCATGATCCCGGAAAGCTGGGTATTGCCACTATGCAAATCAACATTTGCCCCAACCCGCAGCAACAGCAAATCCAGCGGCCGTACTTTCCAGTTCAGACTGCCCCGAAGATTGCCTTTTTTCCAGTCCGCACTTCCCTGCCAGATATTTCCGTTTACATTATGCAAAGTCTGGTTATTTTTATAAAATTTTGAAATTAACCAGGCCGCTGGCACTTGTAATACGACAAAAATAAAAAATGCAACAAGAGCAAGGATCAACCATCTTAAAGTTTTCGGTTTACTGCTCATCCCCACCACGACCAATCGCTCAAGTCCAAATCCCCATTTATAATTTTCCCCTTATACTTACACATTATGCACACTTTTCTGCCAACGCCAATTCATAGATATAAAAAAACCAAGCAGGTATGCTTGGTTTAATCATCTTAGACTGTCTGTATGACAGCCTAATGACCAGATCAAATGGCAGCTTAAATCAGGAAATCATCCAGCTTTGCGCCTTTTTCCAATTCTGCCACTAACCAGCGCGGTTGTTTACCACGGCCAGTCCAGGTATCGTCTGGATTGCTTTTGCTACGGTAACGCGGCTCAACCGACTTACGTGATGATTTCTTACGCTTAGACGCACCAAATTCAAGTAACTGTTCAACTGTCATACCCACTTTCTCGGCAACTGCCAAGATTTGCTGATAAGCGCCTTCAATTTCTTGATCTTTTTTTGAAGCAATCAGTGACTCTGCTTCTGCTTGTAAACGTTTTAACTCTTCTACTGATAAATGCGTAATATCTGGCATAATGCTCTCCGAAAAATAATATTATTCGTTTTGTTAAATAATAGCCCCATCATATTTATATTAAATAAAACATTCAATATAAAACCTTAAAGCAATAACAATAAAGTTTAAAAAAAATTACAAAATAAAATGCTTCATTCATTTTTAAATTTCATGTTGAACGCTTAATTCAAGTGCTTTGATTTTTTCTCGAATATGTTCCGGAATTTCTGTTTTCTGCATGGTCTTTTTATCGACACAGACAATCACTGCTTCTGAAGTAGCCACAATACTTTGCTGTTTTTCACTCCATAATAGATATTGCATTCTAACTGCACTATTTCGAATTTCTTCAATACGTGCTGCCACTTTTAAATGATCAGGAAAAACCACAGGTTTTAAATAACGGCACTGATTTGAAGACACTACCGTAAATACCGGTTCATTATGTATATCTAATATCCCTAGATAAGCCAGACGCGCACTTTCGACATAACGGTAATACATGGCATTATTGACATGTCCAAAGGCATCCATATCACCCCATGCGACTGTTTGTTCATAAATAACTGGATATTGTTTTAATTCTGACATTATTATTCTCAAGTCTTAATTTCTATAAAGTTTACATTCGATTCAAATACTGCATTTAACTGCTGTAGCAAGTCCTCCCGATCTTGTAAGGCAGCTTTAATTCTTAAATAACTCATACGAATATCATCCGGATACAAGTCAAGTAGTTGCTGGGCTTGATCTGTATAGCCTGTGGCTTGCAACACATGCCATTTCGCAAAGCTTAAAACCGGTAATGCCGGATACTTGGTTTCCCAGTGCGAAATCTGTTGTGCAATCGCATCATAATCCGGGTTTTGACGCAATAACTGTTGTTGGAACCACAAATAAAATACATCCTGATTAAATTGCTGTTCCATTAAATGAATCGCAAGCACTTCATGCTCGGCACTCATTTCTGGCATTCTAAATAATAATTTCAACCATAATAATTTGACCGAATAGTCACGATCAAATATTTGCGGTTTTAAATCTAAATAACGTTGCTGTAAATAAAATAAATCGTCCTGTGTGGCTTGGTCATAGGCTAATAATAATTGTTCAAGCCATGTTTTTTTTACTTCTTGGTCTAAATGCCCATATTGGGTCGAACGTAAATATAACCAAGGAAACTGCATGGCAAATACCCCCCATAAGGCGACAAGGCGCTGCTCATAGGCTGTTTTAACCTGTATTAACCAAGGTGATAATTCATGCTGATTTAAAAACTCTAAATGGGTAAGTGCTTGTTCACCTTGCTGTTGTGATAAATAAATTTCAATCCGCTGTAATTCTGCCAATTCAAATGCCATGGGATTGGACTGATTTAAAGCAGTTAATGCATGGGTATATTGCTGTTGCCCCCAAGATAAACGTGCATCAATAATATGTTTAAGTAAACCCGACTTAGTAAAAGACTGCTGAATAAAATCCCGCTGATCCTGCGCAGCGTTTAATAACCAGATCACGGCCAATTGTTCATAAGGGTGCAAGCGGGAAAAACTAAAGACTGTTTCAGTTTTACGCTTTTCACGACTGCGATACTGCTTGATAGCATACCAGATGCAATGCATCAGAAAACTTACACTGACCAAGGATGCGGCCAAAAACCAGAGGGTGGTTTGTAACTGCCACTCGCGCCAATACAGATAGACATAGCCAGCCCCATGTCCATAACTCAAGATACTCAGCCCCGCAATGCCAAGTAAGCAGACAAATAAATAGGCCAGCAGAATCTGTTTCATAAGCAATTAGCCCACTAGGGTGCGTGTGTTTAATAATGGAATCGGAGTAATCGGGGTAGCCTTGATTTGATTCAATTGCTGAATCCATTTTTGGCTCTGCGCATCCGGCAATTGTCCCAAAACTTCAATCACGGCATTCAGTGCTTGCTGAAAAGCGACAGATTGGTCTTTTTGCAAGGTATTTTGTGCGATGAGCAAGCGCAACTGGGCCTCTTTCAGTACCAGATGCCGTTGCATCAAGACTGTGCTTGGCTGATCTGCGGATTCAACCTGAATCCAGCGCTGCCAGAAAGAGCGTTGAGTTTCTGGACGCTGACGATGTGGTGTCTGAATTTCTTTTTCAATTTCAGCATCCATCTGCACCAAGAGTTCTTTTACTTTATTTTGCTGCACTAATCGGCTGTTCACGAATTTTTTCAGCATGTCCTGATCTTTTGCAATCACTTGCTGCAAACTGCTGACCAAGGCAGGCGCTAAAATATAATCATCCAGCTCATTAGATAACTGATTTAATTTCTCAATCGCAGTGGCGTATTGTTGCTGTTGTAGTGCAAATTCGATCAGATCCAGATGTTGCTGCACCAAGACAATATCATTTTGCGTTGCATCAGTTGCCGCTTCATTTACTGACGCTTTCGCTGAAGTAGCTCCAGCACTTTCCTGCTGAGCAGAAATCTGGCGTTTTAAAGCCACAAACTGATCATTGAGATTGGCATTTTGCTGCTGTAACTGATTAATGCTTTGATTAAATTCAGTCTGTGCTGTATTCAGAACATGAAGGTCGTAGCTGAGCTTGACCAGCCATGACAAACTTAAGATGAACAATACAATGAATAGTTTCTTCATGCGTTCCCTAATATCAGCCCCATTTTCTGCAAGATCGTATTTGCGTCTAAATCATCGATTTTTACGAATTGAAAACTTGCCTGATGCTGCTGTTGATATTCCCCAAGAATATTGGCCAAACGTGGCCCCAAAACCAAATAACAGGCTTGCTGTATAAACTCCGCATTCCTCTGCAAGAGTATCAGCCAGTTTAACCAACTTGCCTCACTGGTGATTAGCACTGCAAAACGCTGCTGTGTCTTAAGCAGCGCCAAATTCTCTGCCAAAATCGTTGCCGTCGTTTTAGGACATTGCCGCCGGTACAAAATAAAGTTTAAAACTTTAATATTGCTGGCACGTAAATGATCCATCATAAATTGACGACCACCTTCTCCGCGCCAGAAAGCCACACCTGAACCAGAAGCCAGTTGCTTCAACACAGGCAATTGCAGCATGCCTTCCGAAGTTTCGACCTCAGGCACATGACTATGAATGCCATAGCTCGCCAGTGCCTGTTCAGTGGCTTTTCCCACTGACACCCAATGCACCTGCGCCAAGGCCGAGAGCTTAATACCCGCCTGTTGTAAATATTGCATGCCAATCTGAGCGGCCGTCGGACTGACCACCACAATAATCTGTGCCTGCTCCAGCTGCTGATACAAAATCGACAGCTCATCGGAATAAGGCATGGCATGCAGTTCGAGCAAGGGCAATTCCAGAACAGACACCTGTGCTGCCTGTAACTGTTGAGTCAAACCTGCAGCACGATCACTGGGGCGAGTATTAATCAATAACATCAGTGTGAATAGAGTGCTTTCAGCAACTCGCCAGCACCTTGATCAAGCAGGTCTTTTGCCAGCTCTACACCCAATTGCTCCGCAGCTGCCATTTTGCCAGTATGCTGTGCCCGGAGCAAAACTGTTCCATCGACACTGCCCACACGACCTTCGATTGAAATCACACCCTCTTTGAGCGTGGCATAACCAGCAATCGGCACCTGACATCCGCCTTCTAGATAGGCATTAAAGGCACGTTCGGCACGTACACACGCATCTGTATCCGCATGCAGGAGTGGCTGAATCAAGTCCAGCACCGTCTGATCATGAGTACGGCATTCCAGTCCCAATGCCCCTTGACCCACGGCCGGCAGACTGACTTCAGGCGTCAGAGTATGACGAATACGTTCTGCCAGACCCAAGCGTTTTAAACCGGCACTGGCCAGAATAATCGCATCATACTGGCCTGCATCCAGTTTAGATAAACGTGTGCCGACATTACCGCGTAAATCGATAATGTCCAGATCTGGACGCTGTTTTAAAATCTGGGTTTTACGGCGCAAGCTTGAGGTTCCGACTTTGGCGCCTTGTGGCAATTCTTCAAAACTAGTGTAGGTATTCGACACAAAGGCATCTAAGGGATCTTCACGTTCACAGATCACTGCCAGACTCAGACCTTCGGGCAAGGCCATCGGGACATCTTTCATGGAATGCACAGCCAGATCTGCACGACCATCCAGTAAAGCGGCTTCTAATTCTTTTACAAACAGTCCTTTTCCACCAATTTTAGCCAGTGGTGTATCTAGAATTTTATCGCCCTGTGTAACAAAAGTGACTAACTCGACCTGCAAACCAGCGTGCAAATCTTGTAGGCGCGCGCGGATGTGTTCCGCTTGCCAAAGCGCAAGTGGACTTTGTCGAGTTGCAATTTTTAGGGTCTTCATAAATTTCAATAACAGTAAATGAGAACAATAGTCTAAACTTAACCTGCTCACTTGAAAATGCAAGTGAATTTATACAAGTTTCAACTCAATGCTCTCATTCATCCCCTGCTAAAGCTTTTGAATCCGATCTCGTAAAAACGGTAAATGTCGCCGACTAACCGCCAAACGATCGTCCAGCTCACGACAACGCACCTGATACTGACCAGAACTCACCACTTCCAGACCATCCAGATAATGCACCGAGATCAAGGCATTACGATGAATCCGGATAAACTGGTTCCCAAACTCCTGCTCTAACTCCTTTAAGGTTTCATCAATCAATACACTGCCGTTTTTATGACGCACAGTGACATATTTCTGATCCGCCAGAAAATAATAGATATTTTCAACTGGCACCAATTCGACACCACGATAGGTTTTTGCCGCGATCTGCTGGCGGCTGATATTGATTTCGTCCATATTTTCTTTTTGTTTTAGTTGGCTCATTTGAGCTTGGGTAAGTTTAGTTAAGTGCTCTAAAACCTGTGCCAATTCCTGTTGCATCACCGGTTTAAGCAAGTAGCCTTCGGCATTTGATTTAAATGCATCCAGCGCATGTTGGTCATAGGCCGTACAAAAGACAATGGCCGGCATTGGATCCAGTTGACGCAAATGTTGCGCACAAGCCAGTCCATTCATTTCAGGCATTTGAATATCTAATAGGATGACATCGGGTTCGTATTGGTGAGCCAGATCAATCGCTTGACGGCCATGGCTTGCTGTCGCCACCACATCATGCCCCAGTTGAGAGACCAAACGTGATAAACGCTCGACGGCCAAAGGCTCATCATCACAAATCAGGATGTCCATTTCTCCTCCTTACCCAGTTAACATCATCAGATGAATGATAAAGCTAACTGCGATTTCTTTGATTTATTTTTATTTATATTGATATCGCACCACCGTCGTAAACATCCCTTCGCCGGCAAAGGTTTGAAAAGTCACACTGGGTCCATAATAAGCTTGCAGACGCTGTCTAACATTTTCTATTGCAATACCATGTCCCTTTTTTAAAATTTTATTATCCTGTGCATAAGGGTTGGTTATGATGATATTAATTTGATTTTGCAATATTTCAACCAATATGCTTATGGTACTCTTTGTGAGAATTTTTTCAACTCCATGGAAAATACTATTTTCTAACAAGGGTTGTAAAGTTAATAATGGAATTTGAACTTGTGAGTATAAGTCTTTGTTTTCTAACTTCCATTCCACCTGCAAACGCTCACCTAGACGGATCTGCTCAATCTCCAGATAGCGCTGGCACAGATCAATTTCCTCCTGCAGGTTGACCAGTTTTAATTCCTGAAAACTGGCACGAAATAACCGTGACAAATTCAACAGCATGTGCTCGGCTTTATCCGGATCGATACTGATCAGGCTGATCACACTATTCATGCTGTTAAACAGGAAATGCGGCTGAATCCGTGCCTGCATGGCCTGAATTCTAGCATTCAGCTCGCTATGCTGCTGCTGCTCCCATTGTTCACGCAAGTAAAGATAACGAAAACAGAAGGTTCCCAGTAAAATTCCCAGACTTAAATGGAGTCCAACCTGATCCAGCGCAATCGCCAGGTTTAAATCCTGAAAATTAAAATTCTGTCCAAAATATATCAAGATATTCAGGTTCACCGTAGTGAGCAGTACAATTGCCTGTAACAGCAGAAATCCAGAAATCAAAGCCAGTTTGATTCCCATACGTTGAAAGGCTTGATGGAACAGCTCGACCAGTGCTGCAAAACATAACAGTACCCAGTTGATATACAGGATATATTGCTGCAGGTGCATTCCATTCAAAGCCTGCCAGGATTGCGCTTCTGCAAGCGCCAGAATCATGGCCAGAATATTGCCGCCAGCAAACAGTTCCAGCAAATAGCGTAGATTGCCGATCTGGCTAAAAAAATAGGAATTTTGCGTCTGTTCGTTTATCGATGTAAAAGATTGAGCAGATGTGACTTCGGCAATGGGCTTTGAATTTGTTATACTCTTTTTCGTTCTACTGCTTTTAATCTGATTGAGCCGACATGACCACATCTTCTAATTCCTCTAATCCATCACACGCCCATACTTCGGGTATGTGGGGCGGTCGTTTCTCTGAAGCGACTGATGCTTTTGTTGCTGAATTTACAGCATCTGTTCAATTTGACCAACGTTTTTATAAACAAGATATTGCAGGCTCGATTGCCCATGCAACCATGCTGGCAAAAGTGGGCGTACTGACCACGCAAGAACGCGATGACATTATTGAAGGTCTGACAGCGACTCAAGCCGATATTGAAGCAGGCAACTTTGAATGGCGCATTGATTTAGAAGATGTCCACATGAACATTGAGTCACGCCTGACTCAACGTATCGGCATTACTGGCAAGAAACTGCATACCGGTCGTAGCCGTAATGACCAGGTGGCTACAGATATCCGTCTTTATGTACGCGATGAAATCGATAGCATCCTGGAATTACTGAAAAAATTACAAAAAGGTATTTTAAGCTTAGCGGCTAAAAACACCGACACCATCATGCCAGGCTTCACCCACTTGCAAACCGCTCAGCCAGTGACTTTTGGTCATCATCTAATGGCTTGGTTTGAAATGCTGGTACGCGATTCAGAACGTCTGATTGATTGCCGTAAGCGTGTCAACCGTATGCCGCTTGGTTCTGCTGCACTTGCAGGTACTACTTATCCAATCGACCGTGCTTATACTGCTGAACTGCTAGGTTTTGAAGCTGTTGCTGAAAACTCGCTGGATGCAGTATCGGATCGTGACTTTGCGATTGAATTTAATGCCGCTGCATCTTTAATTATGATGCATTTATCACGTATGTCTGAAGAACTGATTCTATGGACATCTGCACAGTTCAAATTCGTGAATATTCCAGATCGCTTCTGTACTGGCTCTTCAATCATGCCGCAGAAGAAAAATCCGGATGTGCCTGAACTGGTACGTGGTAAAACCGGCCGTGTCTATGGCGATTTGATGAGCCTGCTGACTTTAATGAAAGGCCAGCCTCTAGCCTATAACAAAGACAATCAGGAAGATAAAGAGCCATTATTTGATGCGATCGATACAGTTCGTGGTTCACTCATGGCATTTGCTGACATGATTCCTGCACTGGTTCCAAACATTGCTGAAATGCGCGAAGCAGCGCTGCGTGGTTTCTCAACTGCGACTGACCTAGCTGATTACCTGGTGAAAAACGGCGTTGCATTCCGTGATGCGCACGAGATTGTAGGTAAAGCGGTTGCACTCGGTGTACAAGAATCTAAAGACCTGTCTGAATTGACACTCGAACAACTGCAACAGTTCTCTGACCTGATTCAAGAAGACGTATTTGAAAAAGCCCTAACTCTTGAAGCTTCGGTGAATGCCCGTAATCACATTGGTGGCACCGCGCCTGCTCAAGTGAAAGCAGCCATTGAGCGTGCACATGCGCGTTTGGAACAACTTTACGCATAATTTTGGAGTATGGATATGTCTCGACAAGTTTTTTGCCGTAAGTATCAGGCGGACATGGAAGGTTTAGACTTTGCTCCATTCCCGGGGCCAAAGGGTCAGGAATTGTTTGACACCGTGTCTAAACAGGCTTGGCAAGAATGGCTAAAACACCAGACTACGCTAATTAATGAAAAGCGTTTGAACGTGTTTGAAGCAGATGCGAAAAAGTTTCTTGAAGAACAGCGTGAAAAGTTCTTTAACAATGATGCATCCCTAGAAAAAGCCGAAGGGCTGAAGCCTGAGTAAAAAAGAAAGCACTGCTTTTCTTTTTTACGTAAGACAAGGACGAAGTCCGCGTAGACTTTAATCTAAAAGAATCTCCAACTTTGGAGATTCTTTTTTATGTGTTGTTCTAAACATTACTCAAGACCAGCTAAGCACGTAGTTTTGAATGTAAAGAGCTCCCCATACAGAAGCTTTTCACATTAAAGCCCTGCTTTTCTTTTGTTACACGAGACAAAGATGAAGTCCGCGTAGGCATAAATCTATCCCCTATCTCAGGGGTTTTTTTGACTAAATCTAGCAAATCTTACTAACCAATATTTAGGGCACAAAAAACAGATTTTCACTTATCCTATTTCGTCTATCGAGTCAGTCACTATCCTGCTGAAAAACATTTAGATTTGTATCAAAATAATGGATTGTAAAAGCAATATACAGAGTATTCACAAAACACAACATTCTGCTACAAGAAGCCACATGATTAAAAAAAACTGTCTCTCTATAATGAGCCCTAAGAAGATGAGATATCTTTGAATAACTATAATAATAAGCAACAAATACCCCGATTTCATCCCAGTTCTTCCCCCAAAGACTGGGTATTTTTTTGCCTGCAATTTGCCGATTGGCTTGATAATTTAAGCGCATAAAAAAAGCCCCCTTTCAAGGAGCTTCTCTTTTCATTTCGATTAAGGCTGTTTCAGATATGGCCAAGCCGCTTTCAGATAAATGAACATCGACCATAAAGTGAGTACCACTGCGGTGTATAGCAAGGCATACGCCAGCATTTCTAGCGGTGGCCAGTTCAGCAGGAATACGGTGATAGCGATCATCTGAAAAGCGGTTTTGTATTTACCCACTGTTGAAACCGCAACATTGGTCCGCGCACCGAGTTCTGCCATCCATTCACGCAGGGCTGAAACGGTAATTTCACGCGAAATAATTACAATCGCAGCAAAAGCCATCGACATGGAAGGCTGCCATTGCACCAATACAATCAGTGCAGCTGCGACCATCAATTTATCTGCAACCGGATCGAGAAACCGCCCAAAAGCGGAAGTCTGGTTTAATGTACGTGCCAGATAGCCATCAAACCAGTCCGTTACCGCAGCCACCACAAAGATCGTGGTTAAAATGATATGCCGCGTCATATCGGGGTTATGAGCATCAAAGCCCATTGCAGGCGGCCAGTAAGCCACCAATAAAAATACCGGAATAAGAGCGATACGCGCCAAGGTCAAGATATTTGGAATATTCAGGATACGACCTGTAGTCATAGACACCGCCAATTGTTCCCCTCATGTACGATGAAAATGCACACTTTTTTAGAGGTTTGATCCATCATTAATAGGCTTCACTTTATACGAATTGCCTCACAGTGTCACTAGGCAAACACCGTCACTGTCTGTCTTGCCATCGCAATCAGACGATTTTCGGCATCCCAGAGATAGGCATGCTCCGTCGCATAACCATCCGCAGCATAGTCGGTAAATACTTTATATTTAAACCAATCATGCAATTGATGTTGAACCGGATGCACATAGGTCACTGTCCAGGTCAGACTACTTGCAGGCGCCATGTTTTCAAACATAGGTAATACACCGGGTGGCCAGATATCAAAGATGGCCATCAGGTCGGCGACCAGAAATTCACGGTTGCGATGTTTTTCGGGATGAAATCGGCACCAGCCGCCAAAGTCCGGACGAGGACTGGTACTACAAGGCAGATTGACATCCGCCCAGGCCACTTCGAAATGATCATAACAGTCTGGCATGCCATAACCCGCAGGAATCTGAAACAGTTGCTCTGGAGCAGCATAGTCGGGTGCCTGAGCTTGTTGCTGTACCTCAATCTCTGAATCACGGGAAATACCAAAACTGGCAATCAGAATACTTTGCACCGCGTCGTCCTGCCATAAGCGCACTTCAATCGTGGTCACTGACTTGCCTTGCCGCAGGATTTCGGCACTCAGTCGTACTTTGGCTTGCTGAATCGGGCCGACAAAGGTCACACTGCAACTGAGTAAATGCTTGGCCGGATCATTGATGTGAGTGACGGCTTTTTGCATCATCATCGCGGCAGCCAGACCACCATACAGGGTACGACCCTGTAACCATCCCTGTGGAAACTCTACCCATTCCTGTTCGGCAATTTGTGCATAAAGTGCATGCAAAGACATGTTGATCCCTCAGTAAGTCTTGATGCTCAGTATATTCGGCAAAATTCTTCAGGTTGTGAATGTCACGTGACCCAAGCGTCAATGCGCACTTTGGCCCTTGCATTTAAGCCACGCGTCATTCATGCAGCACTTTATAAATCATCCGGGCCATGACTGAACCCAGTCCCGGTACCAGTTGCAGATCTCGTTCTGAGGCTTTCAGTACGCCCTGAATCCCGCCAAAATGGGTCAGCAAATCCCGACGGCGTTTTGGTCCCAGCCCCGGAATAACTTCCAGCACTGATGAACCACGCTTTTTATCGCGTTTGGCACGATGCTTGGTAATCGCAAAGCGGTGTGCTTCATCACGTACCTGCTGAATCAGATGCAGCGCCTTATGATCCTCCGGTAATTGAATTTTACTGCCATCGGTAAAGTGCAGGGTTTCCAGACCGGGCTTACGTCCCTCACCTTTGGACACACCGACCATAAAGGCATCCAGTCCCAGTTCCTGCATGACTTCCATCGCCATGTGCAATTGCCCCTTGCCACCATCAATCAGCAGCAGGTCCGGCAATAGGGCTTTTTTATAACGACGGGTCAGCGCCTGACGCATGGCGGCATAGTCATCGCCCGCCTGAATATCATGAATGGAAAACTGGCGATAATCACGCTTGCGCGCACCACCACTGTCAAAGACCACACAGGACGCCACGGTATCTTCGCCCATGGTATGTGAAATATCGAAGCACTCGATCCGGTCTACAGGACGGCCGACCACCTGCTCCAGCTGATGAAAACGCTCATTTAATTCTATATGATTGGCCAGCTTGCCCTGAATCGCGTGCTGTACATTCATCTGCGCCAGTTCCAGCCATTCGGCCCGGGTTTCGCGGACTTTGGACTTGATCTGGATTTTCTTGCCAAAATGCTGCGAGAGTGCTGCTTCCAGTTCTTTACGGTCAGCCACTTCCAGATTAACAATCAGTTCAGCCGGAATTTCATCGGCCACCTGAAAATAAAAATTGGCAATAAAATCGGCCAGCATCTGCCCCAGGTCATCACTGAGCATATCTGGGAAATAACTTTTTCCACCCAGCATTTTGCCGTTGCGCACATGCATGATCTGCACACAGGTCACCCCGGCCTGATAGGCAATCGACAGGATATCGGCTTCGCCTTTGAGCTTATAGATCGCCTGCTGCGACTGTACGTCTCTTAACAATGCCATCCGGTCACGATAGAACACCGCTTTTTCAAATTCCAGCGCTTCAGCGGCCGCTTCCATTTTTGCGATCAGTTCCTGATTCAGCTCCTTGGTATCGCCCTGCAAAAATCGGATCGAGTTATCGACATCTGCCTTATAGTCTTCCGGAGAAATAAATCCGACACAGGGCGCAGAGCAGCGTTTGATCTGGTATTGCAGACATGGCCGGGTCCGGTTGGCAAAAAAACTGTTTTCACAGGAACGCACATTGAACAGTTTTTGTAGCACCACCAGAGTATCCCGGGCGGTATACGCACTCGGATAAGGTCCAAAAAACTTGCCCACCTGGTGCTTGCCCTTGCCGCGCCCACTGGCTAAACGCGGATAGGGTTTATCTGCCGAAACAAAAATATAGACATAAGATTTGTCATCACGCAGCATGATGTTATAGGGCGGATGATGCAGCTTGATCAGGTTCTGTTCCAGCAACAAGGCTTCAGTTTCAGAACGTACCACCAGGGTCTGGATATCATAAATCCGTGCCACCAAGGCCTGGGTTTTGGGATGATCCAGCGTTTTGACAAAATAGCTGGAGACCCGGTTTTTCAGGTTTTTGGCTTTACCCACATACAATAATTCACCGTCTTTGCCATACATCCGGTAGACCCCGGGCAGGCTGGTCATATTCGCCAGGATTTTTTCAATATGGGGGCGTGCGTTTTCGTTCACCTAAAGCCTATTTTTCACCTACAATCTGCAGATATATGTGATGATTGTTGCGTCATTTTCAAGCAAAAACACAAAATTCCCCTGAAGCTGCCACTTAATCTTAAAGTTCCTGTCGGGTTATCCCCCCAATCTATAATCCTCACGACATAAACTGATTGTTAAAAGCTATAAGTTTCAACCTTTAACTTTGTTATGCTCAAAAAGTCTAGTTTTGAGATGATTCGCATGACCCTGCAGCAATCGGGCATTCATATTGTTCAACCCTCCACCTCCACCCATCACCCGTCTGAACGTGCTCGCCTGATTGGTAAACCGCGTTTTCATTTCGAGCCGAGCGAGTAAGGTAATGCAACTGCTACGTGAACGGATTATTGGGCAGGATGCAGCCCTGAATGAAATTGAAAAAATGTTGCATGTGGTCAAGGCAGATTTTTCCAGTCCGGATCGCCCTTTGTCGGTTACCTTGATGCTGGGCCCTACTGGCGTCGGTAAAACAGAAACCGTGCGTCTGATTGCCGATGCGATCTATGGCCGCCCGGATGCCTTTTGCCGGATTGATATGAATACCCTGGCACAGGAACATTATGCGGCGGCTTTGACCGGCGCACCGCCCGGTTATGTGGGATCAAAGGAAGGTCACAGCCTGTTTGATGAAACTGCGATTGCCGGCAGTCATACCCGTCCCGGCATCATGCTGTTTGATGAGCTGGAAAAAGCCAGTAACGAAGTGATTCGCGGCTTGATGAACGTGCTGGATACTGGCCGGCTGACCTTGACAGCGGGCACTAAAACTATCGATTTTCGCAACTGCATGATCTTTATGACCAGCAATGTCGGGGCACAGGCAGCGCAGCAATATCTGGACAAACTCAGCTATCTGCCTGAGAAAATGCAGGCATTGTGTCTGAAGCGCGTTCCCACCCAGCGCATCATTGAAAAAGTCATGCAGCGTAAATTCGACCCTGAATTTCTGAACCGGATTGACCGCAGCCTGCATTATCAGGCGGTACAGCATGATGCCCTGCCACGTCTGGTCGAAATTGAACTGGATAAACTGAACAAGCGCTTGCAACATCAGCAACGCAGCGTGCATTTAAGCGCTTCAGCCAAAGCCTATTTCTATCAGGACCATGATATTCGTTACGGCGCCCGACATTTGGGCCGCAAGATGCGTACCGAACTGGAGCGGATTCTGGCGCTGTATTTTTTAAACCAGCCTGAGCAGTTCAGTCTGCATCTGGACTGTGTCGATGGACAGCTGGTGGTTCTGCCTGAGCAAGCAAAAGCTTAACTAAGGCAGACTCGATATCAGTTTTTATTCGGCTGAAGCACCTGTATAAAAGCAGTTTGATCTTTGGGTGAAACCAATATAAATTTCTGCACGCCCGCATCAGTATAGTCAATCCGCAGACGCTTTAAAGATAAGGCTGGCGCAATGATAGAGTGGTCTGTGGGCTGAATGGATTGGATTTCACTTAACGGAATCTTCCAGCTTAACCACAGGCTTTTTATGGTCAACACCCCATTGTCCATCACATAGCGCGTACTCCACAGCGGCCACCATAAAATGATAATAGTCAGGACATAAACCGCAGTGTGCAGCGGATATTGCTGCATAGTGCCTTTGGCCTGCATGGTCAGCAGTAGTTGCAGCAACAGGCCACTCATACAAATCACAAAAGCCAGCAGCCACCAGTCTTTTTTAGAACGAAATACGTGCATCGATATCCCCCATATCTAAGTGCAAGATCATCATAAACAATTCCATAGCAGATGACAGGGATTCAACCCGGCAGGATGGAAATTATTTTAAATCACACATCGACAGGATCGTTCCCATTTTCGATCTCATCAGAAAAGTTCAGTAACTCAAATGATCTAATACACTGTTATTTGTGCTGATTAAATACTATCAGCAAAGACCTGAAAGCCCTGCGCTCAGCATACTTCGAGGCTAAAAATGGCAAGTTCAAGGATAGAAATTGACTGAATTGACAAAATTCCGCTAGAAATGCACCTTGAAAATCAGTCACCCTGCTCCATATCTATCAGGCTGATTGATAAAAAATAATGAATTGAAACAAAATCTTTGGTTCATCTTCTTTTAGAAAACTGAAAGGAAAAGTTATAGCGGGGCGGATCAGTCTGGCAGAAATTGATGACCATTGCGTCACGGCTTGATACAACTTGTTATGTTCTTTTTGGATATAGTTATCGTAAGATTAGCGAAGTCAAAAAGTGCGCGGGACATGCGCACTTGCTTCACAACATCAACTTAGAAGTCCTCCAAAATAAAGGAGATCAGGGCATGATCCACGCTGGCAATGCCATTACCGTCCAAATGCTTGAGGACGGGATTGCAGAATTCCGCTTTGACTTACAAGGTGAGTCCGTTAACAAATTCAACCGTGCAACGATTGAAGATTTCAAGGCTGCTATCGAAGCCGTCTCCCATGCCGATATTCAAGGTCTGATTGTGACTTCAGGCAAATCTACATTTATTGTAGGTGCTGATATCACTGAATTCGGCGACAACTTTGCTCAGGGTGAACAAGCGATTGTTGACTGGGCAATGCCAGTACATGAAATTTTTAACAGCTTCGAAGACCTCGACATTCCTAAAGTGGCTGCAATTAATGGCATGGCACTGGGTGGCGGTTTCGAAATGTGCCTGGTGTGTGACTACCGTGTCATGTCAGAACAGGCACAAGTGGGCCTACCTGAAATCAAGCTGGGTATCTTCCCGGGCTTCGGTGGCACAGTGCGTTTAAGCCGTCTAATCGGTATCGACAACGCGGTAGAATGGATGGCAATGGCCAATCCTAAGAAGCCAGCTGCTGCACTGAAAGACGGCGCAGTCGATGCTGTCGTTCCTGCTGACAAGCTACAAGATGCTGCACTTGATCTGGTAAAACAGGCGATTCATGGCCGTTTAGACTGGAAAACCAAGCGTCAGGAAAAACTCGATCCAGTTAAACTCAGCCCAATCGAACAGATGATGGCGTTTAACTCATCGAAAGGCATGGTTCTGGCAAAAGCTAATCCAGCTCAATACCCTGCACCAAAATTACTGCTTGATTCTCTTCAAGCGGGTGCGAGCCTGCATCGTGATGACGCGCTGAAAGCGGAAGCTGAAGGTTTTGCTAAAGCAGCAGTCACACCACAAGCAGGTGCCTTGATCGGTTTGTTCCTGAATGACCAGATCGTGAAAAAAACCTCGAAGCGCTATGAAAAAGGTGCGCATCCAGTGAACCAGGCGGCTGTTCTAGGCGCAGGTATCATGGGTGGTGGTATTGCTTACCAGGCGGCAAGCAAAGGCACACCGATCATCATGAAAGACATCGGTAACCAGCAACTTGCTTTGGGTATGAAAGAAGCCAATGGTTTACTGACCAAACAAGTTGAACGTAAGAAGATGAAGCCTGCTCAAATGGGTGAAACTCTTGCGCGCATCCGCCCAACTTTAAGCTATGACGAGTTTAAAGAAGTGGACATCGTGATCGAAGCCGTGACTGAAAATCCAAAAGTCAAAGGTATCGTACTGAAAGAAACTGAAGCAAAAGTTCGTGAAAACACGATCATTGCATCTAATACTTCTACGATTTCAATCACGCGTCTGGCTGAAAACCTGGAACGTCCTGAAAACTTCGTCGGTATGCACTTCTTTAACCCGGTACACATGATGCCACTGGTTGAAGTGATTCGCGGTGCGAAGACTTCTGACGAAGCGATTGCAACGACTGTGGTGCTTGCTCAGAAAATGGGTAAAACACCAATCGTGGTCAATGACTGCCCGGGCTTCCTGGTCAACCGCGTACTGTTCCCTTACTTCGGTGCATTTGACCTGTTGCTTAAAGATGGCGCTGACTTCCAGCAAATCGATAAAGTCATGGAAAAATTCGGCTGGCCAATGGGTCCTGCTTACCTGATGGACGTTGTCGGTATCGACACTGGCGTACACGGTGCAGAAGTGATGGCTGAAGGTTTCCCGGATCGCATGAAACCTGATTTCAAAGGTTCGATTCAGGTAATGTACGAAAACAAACGTCTGGGTCAAAAGAACGACGTTGGTTTCTACAAGTATGAACTTGACCGTAAAGGCAAAAAAGCAAAAGTGGTTGATCCAACTGCGTATGAGCTTGTGGCATCTGTTGCAACTGCGGAAAAACGTGAATTTGATGCTCAGGAAATCATTGATCGCATGATGCTGGCTTTCTGTAACGAAACTGTTCGTTGCTTGGAAGACAACATTGTAGCCACTGCTGCTGAAGCAGATATGGCCATGATCATGGGTGTTGGTTTCCCTCCATTCCGTGGTGGTCCATGCCGTTACATCGATCAAACCGGTGTAGCTGAGTATGTTGCGCTTTGCAATAAGTATGCGCACCTTGGTAAAGCTTATGAAGCGCCAGAAATGTTGCGCGAAATGGCTGCTAACAACAAAAAATTCTACGGTTAAGGAGCAACGTGAATGGCTACTTTAAATCCACGTGACGTTGTCATCGTTGATGGCGTACGTTCAGCAATGGGTAAAACCAAAAACGGTATGTTCCGCAATGTACGTGCTGACTCGATGTCTGCTGAGCTTGTCCGTGCCCTATTGGTACGTAACGAATTCGACCCGCATGAAGTTGAAGACGTAATCTGGGGCTGTGTGAACCAAACCCTAGAACAAGGTATGAACATTGCCCGTAATATCGCATTACTGGCAGACCTACCGAAGACCGTTGCAGGTCAAACGGTGAACCGTCTTTGTGGTTCGTCTATGCAGGCGATTCACACTGCGGCTGCGCAAATTGCAACGAACCAGGGTGATATCTTCATCATCGGTGGTGTTGAGCACATGGGCCATGTCGGCATGATGCACGGCATCGACCTGAACCCTGAAGCGTCTAAGCATTATGCCAAAGCGTCGAACATGATGGGCTTAACTGCTGAAATGTTGGGTCGTATGAACGGCATTAGCCGTGAAGAACAGGATGCGTTTGGTGTGGAATCACATCGCCGTGCCTGGGCTGCGACTGAAAACGGTCTGTTCCAGAATGAGATCGTCGGCATTGAAGGTCATAATGCAGATGGCTACAAAATCCTGTGTGATATCGATGAAGTAATCCGTCCAGATGCGAACCTTGAATCGTTCAAATCTTTGCGTCCAGTCTTCGATCCGAAAGGCGGTACAGTAACTGCAGCGACTTCTTCAGCGTTGTCTGATGGTGCTTCTGCAATGTTATTGATGTCTGCTGAACGTGCTCAAGCTTTAGGTCTTAAGCCACGTGCTGTAATTCGCTCTATGGCGGTTGCAGGCTGTGATGCTGCGATCATGGGTTATGGTCCGGTTCCGGCAACACAAAAAGCATTGAAACGCGCTGGCCTGTCAATTGCTGATATTCAGACTTTTGAATTGAACGAAGCTTTTGCTGCACAAGGTCTGTCTGTTCTTAAAGGCTTAGGCATTTATGACAAGCAAGACATCGTGAACCATAACGGTGGCGCGATTGCATTGGGTCACCCATTGGGTTGTTCTGGTGCGCGTATCACGACGACATTGCTAAACGTAATGGAACAGCAAGATACGCAAATCGGTCTTGCGACGATGTGTATCGGCCTAGGTCAAGGTATTGCCACAGTGATCGAACGTGTTTAAGATTTAAATACTTCAACAAAAAATCCTCGCTTTATGCGGGGATTTTTGTCCCTTAAAATTCCCCAATCTAAATAAAGGTAGATGGCAATATTTCCTACATAGCAACAACGCTATAAACCTACTAAGGAAAAAGAAATGGGAAATTTAGCAATAGACTTTAACCATACAGCTACTCTAGCAAGATCAAATATGCCGACCTCGATTGAGAGTTTAAATTTTAGTAAATTAAAATTTAAATTAACATCAGGTAATGAAGCCACCATGTCAAAACAAGTTTGCGAATTTGCAGAGCAAGAATATAAACGTTTTCTAGCGTTAAAATATTTCTATCCAAAAGAAACGCTAGTACCTAATAAACTTGTTGATGAGTTTTGGCATGCTCACATTTTAGATACTCGAAATTACCACATGGATTGCTTAAAAATTTTTGGAGCTTATCTGCACCACTATCCATATTTTGGAATCAATGATGAAGTAGATCAACAAAATTTAAAAAACACCTTCGAACGTACTAAGGAACTTTATGAGTTGTGGTTTGGTCCATATCCTGATTTTACAATAGAAGCACGCTGTGGAGATGATCATGCCTGCCATGCTCCTTCGAGCTGTGCATGTCGAGTACCAGGTGCTTGTAAATAATTCCAATTAACTGGGCAGATTACTGCCCAGTTGCCTTACATAGTGCTTCAACTGCTGTATCTAATTGTAGATCCAATTTCTTAAAAAATTTTGTATCTGCGTTCTTTTCCCACTGCTTATATTCAAGGAAAAAAATATATTTTTTCAATGCATCTTCTTTCTTAACGGTTAATGACCCTTGCTTTGCTCTTTGAATATCTTTTTTTAACCGCTCATAAAAAGAAGCATCTGTATCAGAAAAAGCATCACTGAAAGCTTTTAAGTTTCCTGCATAAACTTCATTAATCAAGTTTAAAAATTTACCCAAATTCTTATTTAAGTTTAATTGAACTACTTCTGTACTAACTACGTGCATTCTTTTATACCTGCTTCAACCACTTCAGTATCTAATTTACCCCACAATGGATATTTTGTATTTTCAACAACATAAGTAGTAAAACATGTACATGTTTTATCAATACGCTCAGCATCCCACTTTTTCTTCTCTAATGCCAAATTAGCCTTACAATTGAGATCAAACTGCCTAACTTGTGTGCCTGTCCAATTTGTTTGTATTTTGGAATAATTAATTTCAGTTGGTCTGAGAGCATCCTTAATCTGATTTATACTTACGCCACCAGCAATCCCGATCATACCTGCGATAATTAAAGTTTTCAGTAAACCAGGTTTAGGCTTTTCTTTATTAATAAAAATTAATGGATTTTTACAAGTTCCACAATGATAAAGACCTTGTTCACCAATCTCATGAAGCTTATTTACTGTATTACAAGATGAGCAAGTAATATATCCATTTGTTTGAAGTTGACCCACTATAATCTCTAAAATAATTATTTGTTTTAAACAATTATAATTCTTAACTAGATGAAATGTTATTCCTTTGTAATTTCAGTTGAATAATCAACCAATAAAACCATATTTATGAAGCACTTAAATTTTATAAATGTATGATCAAGCCTCTTTTTTCCTATTTCCTTAAAAGGGTATATATGAACATGCTTAAAACAATGATCGCGACTGCAATCGTAGCGACTTCTGCATCTGCAATGGCAACTGAAGCTCAAGTTGCGCCAGCAACTGTTGTAACTAAAACAACCCAAACTATTGCTAAAGAAGCTGCTGCACCTGTACAAGCGAAAGTTGAAGCGACTCAAGCGACTGTTGCTGCAACTCAACAAGCGACTGAAACTAAAGCTGAAGCAGTAAAAACAGAAGCGACCACTCAATTAGAAACAGCTCAATCTACAGCAGAACAACACGTTGAAGCTGCGAAAACTGAGGCAGTAGAAACCAAAGACGCGGCTGCTGAAAAAGCAGAAGTAAAAGCTGAGAAAAAAGGCTGGTTCTCTTGGTTTAAAAAAGCGGCTTAAGCTTTTTAAAAGCATAAAAAAAGATGTCAGCCTGACATCTTTTTTTGTTTTGGAGTGTCTTATTTAAGCTCAAGAATTTTAAAAAAAAATCCTCAATCTTTTATTTAAACCTTCTGCGCCAGCATCGTGGCAAAGTGCTGCTTAATCCGCTGGCCCTGCTCATCGACACGATACAGCTCACCGATATCTTCATTGTATTTCACAATATTCCAGCCCTCATAATACCCTCGCAACTCCCCCGGCTGAAAAGCAAATGGAAAATCGGCTTGTGCCGGAATATCTGGCGTATCCATGGCACAGACAATCAGATTATAGCCACCCGGCACGGTCGCCTGCTGCATCTGTGTAATGAGCGGTGGAATGGTTTTCGCCTCAAGGAACATCATCACCACGGTACAGTAGATAAAGTCATATTGGCCTGCAATGCTGGTATCCGTGTTGAGGTCGCGGCGCTGTACCTGCACATGATTAATCTGCTCGGTCTGCACAATCTGTCTTAAGGTTTGCAAACTGTTTTCGTTGACATCCCAGGCATGGACATTAAAGCCGTTCTGACTTAAATAAAGCACATTACGCCCTGTACCACAGCCAACGTCCAGCGCACGACCACCTTTTAAATAGGGCATGGCGGCCAGCACTTCAGAATGGGTAGGATTCAACTGATATTTCTTGATGAAGTAATCCTCAGGCCGGCAGTAAAAACGTAGCTGACATTCGACATTTTCACTGGCAGAAACAATTTTGTGCCAAGCCTCAGGCTCAATAAATGGCGGTTGCTGCTCTGGCGTAAACACATGCTCGGATTGCACTACACCAGATTTTTCCAGCATGGCAAAACGCAACTCACCTTTTAATACTGTCAGTTTCGCCCAAGTGCCGGCTTTGGTATTATGCTGATTCTTGAAGCCCTGAGGAATACTCTGCTGGTTCCAGACTGGAAGTTCCTTATAACATATCAACTGTTGCATAAATTTTTGCCCTCCATATCATCCATGCTCCGCCTGTCATTCTTTTGGCAGCGATAATTAATTCAGCATAGCCTGTTCAAATCGGAATTGGAATCAGCGCCTGTTCGCGCTGTGCCGATGCAACAGCAAGATCAATACCAGTTTTTTATCAAAATAAAAAAGCTGCCTCTATTGAGACAGCTCGGTTCTATATCAATAAGGAATTCGACGACTTGATTAATGCAGCAGTTCCGACTTCAGCCAGTTGATGTATTTGTCCTGATCCATAAAATCCGGTGCGCTCCCCAGATCCAGACTGAAATACTGCTGATTGAACTGAATCACAATCTGTTCGGTATAGTGCCAGTCCTCGATCAGCGTGAAATATTGATCCAAGAACAACCGGTTCTTGTCCCCGTTATTCATCCTTTGTAATTTTGGACATGTTTTATTTGCGACAAACTCACCGTACACCTGCTGAATATCAGCAAAAACCTGAATTGTTTGCATGACTCACCTGCTTAAATGTTATGTCGTGATCTGTGCGACCCTTTCAATTTAGCAAGCGAGTTTGAACAGCAGATGACAGTCCTATGGCAATCCTGTCATCTCAGTCAGGCTACAACTTGTTTTCAACCTCTTTCTGGTTAGCGCTCGCCACTCGTTCCGTCTGTTTATTCAGGTGCAGCATTTCTTTATACAGCGCATTAAACTCTTGCACGGCTTTATCGTCATAGAACATAAAGGTGTTATTTTTCTTTTGCCATTTATGCTTTTTCAGTACTGCAAATAAGGCATCAGCCTTGGCCAGCGTCTGTTTTTCAATTTCAAAAATGACATGTGCATTACTATTTTGCTGACTGTCTTTCAGGGTCAGGCTCAGTTGCTGGCGATAACGGTTTTTAATATCCAGTTGTTGTGCCTTGTCGATCAGCTCGGCATCGCGCTGCTGGATTTTCTGCTGATAGCTGTTCACAATCTGATGGACTTGCTTGAGCATGGCTTCAGTTTCTTTATAGCCTTGTGCCTGATCCTTGGCCAAGCGGTCGATATTCAGAAAATTCTGCCAGTTGGCGGCTTTTAAGTCGCGTAGATACTGATTGCGTTCCTCGGCACTGTCGCGCAATTGCCCCAGCATAAACTCAGCCATGATGGCATAGTCACCATCCAGACGGTCATCTTCAAGTTCAATCTGAATCGGTTTAGACCAGTCCTGTGCCTGCTGCGCAATGCTCTCGGTTTTTTCTTCGAGCACGGTTTCATATTCGAGCAGCTCAGCCTGATGTTTTTGCTGAACCGAATTCTGATAAAACAGCCCAATAAAAATTGCCAGTGTCACAGCGGCTACAATCATAAAAACACGCGGCATGTATACGCTCCAGCTCTGTCAGTCAGATCTTGTTGATTTACATCCACTATGCTTATTTTTTAAACACAATTCAAGGCATTTGATTTTTCCAATAATATGTCTAGCTTAGACAGAAATTGCTCCTCTCACAAAGCCACCCTTTCCCAGAACACTATTTTGTCGATCTCATTGCATGGCAGCTTTAATAAGCCCGTTAAACAAAGTTATCTAGACCGACAGGCATACATTATGGGGAGTCAAACGGCAGACTCAGATTCAGCCGGTTCGGATCGAATTGCTCGCGCACAATATTCACATTGGTGGCATCGCGGTTAATTCCAAAAGGTTGCAGCAATACATACACCCCATTTCTTGGGTCTGAAGACTGCAAGCCCTGTGCGACAGCCAATACATATTCACGGAACACCACAGGCAGGCTATCCAGATTAGGATCGGCAGGTGCACGCATCACATCAATATTCGCGACCACATCACCATCCACGCTATAGGCCTGAATTTCACGTTCAATTTTCATCAGACGCATTTGCAGGGCTTTGCGCTGGCTGTTCTGTTCCTGATAAGGCAACATTTTTTCAGTCACGGCGCGCAGTTCCGGTTCCGCCATGACGGTCAGAGTCGGTAAGACTACAGAATCAGCAGCAGGCGCAGCATGGCTTAATATCGGTAGGCTAAAAGCAGTACAGGCCGTAAGAAAGCCGAGTTTAATTGGTGTTAGGAGATTCATCATTTTCACCCTCGTTTGGAAAAGGGAAAGCGTCAAAGCTAAATCTTACAAATAATGCCAGTGCCTATTGTTAAGTTTGATAAACGGTCAATGATGCATAAAAAGGCAGGAAACCTAGAAAAAGAACAAGTTGAAACAACTGAAAAATAGAAAAGAATGCTGATCTGGTTTTGGTGCAGACAAAAAAAATCCCCAAACCAAGTTTGAGGATTTTTTGAATATGGTGGCGAGACCCAGGATCGAACTGGGGACACACGGATTTTCAATCCGTTGCTCTACCTACTGAGCTATCACGCCGATGCGGTGTATTAAGCCGTATCTGGCCTCATTAGTCAATCAAAATTATGAAAAAAATATTTGAGTGGCTGATTTTTGGCCTAAAAAAAATCCCTGATGGGATCAGGGATTGAAAACTTTGAAATCGTTTTAAAATATGGTGGCGAGACCCAGGATCGAACTGGGGACACACGGATTTTCAATCCGTTGCTCTACCTACTGAGCTATCACGCCGATGTCGCGTATTAAACAGTTTCAGCTGTAAATCGTCAAGAGCAGACAGAATAATTTTCTTCAAATGTTTACTTTTCCATCAACTCGCGTCAATTTGAGTCATAAATCGAACAGTGTTTACCAAAGACCTCAGCAATAAAACAGATTTAAGCCCTTATTTACATAAAAAAGCAGCCTAACGGCTGCTTGATATTGCTCTATCTTCAGATTTTTTCCAGATTGGCCAGACAGCGATGAATGGCCCCACAGCCTGGCACGAAGTTTTTCACGCCTTTTTCTTCTTCCATGCGGCAGACCTCACTCACCAGCCTTTCTGCAACGCCACGACCGCGATTGGCCGGATGCACCACAATATTTTCCAGAATCCGGCTTTCGCCCTGTCCGGTGCACCAGATTGCCCCAATAATTTTGCTATTAAATTCTGCGCTATAAACTGAGGTATACTGTGCAAGGTTTTGCTCTAGTTGTTCCATGGCATCTGCCCCGTCACTAAATTCAGGGCTCGTGTCATACAGTCGCTCAAGCTGGCTGCGCACTTCGTCATTTTCTAAAGAAGTATAAGCATGTACGGTGATAGGCATTGATAAACCCTCCTGAGCAATCTAATATGCGGTGACTTCGTCACGGCGAAAATATTTTCTACATCAATCATTTTGACGTATTTGAGGAACGTGTCTATGACAGATCGTATCAGTGAAGTGGTAAGAAATACCAACGAAACCAAAATTCGAGTTCGTTTGAATCTCGACGGTACTGGTCAAGGCACCTTAAACACGGGTATTCCCTTTTTAGATCATATGATTGATCAAATCAAGCGTCATGGCCTGTTTGATATTGATATTCATTGTGATGGCGATCTGGAAATCGATGACCATCATACTGTGGAAGACTGCGGTATTACGCTGGGTCAGGCATTTGCACAGGCATTGGGCGATAAAAAAGGCCTGAAACGCTATGGTCATTTCTATGCGCCACTCGATGAGTCTTTAAGCCGTGTCGTGGTGGATCTGTCTGGTCGTCCGGGTCTGTTTATGGATATTCCATTTACCCGTGCCATGATCGGCCGTTTTGATGTGGATTTATTCTCTGAGTTTTTCCAGGGCTTTGTAAACCATTCCTTGATGACGGTGCATATCGACAACCTGAAAGGCAAAAACAGCCATCACCAGATCGAAAGCGTATTTAAAGCATTTGCGCGTGCGCTGCGTATGGCCTGTGAAGTGGATCCACGTGCTGCCAATACGGTAGCTTCAACCAAAGGTACACTGTAATGACCCGTATTGCCCTTCTTGATTATGGCATGGGAAATTTGCACTCTGCGGCAAAAGCATTAGAACATGTCGGTGCCACAGTTGATGTGACCAATGATCCAAAACTGATTGCACAAGCAGACAAGATTGTCTTTCCGGGCGTAGGCGCGATGCGTGACTGCATGCAAGGTATGCACGAAGCCGGGATTGATGAAGTGGTACGTAATGCCGTATTTAACAAACCGGTACTGGCCATTTGCGTGGGTATGCAAGCCTTGATGCAGCATTCGGAAGAAAATGGCGGTACCGATGCACTGGGTATTTTCGAAGGTGCGGTCAAGCATTTTCCGGAAATGGCGGGTTTAAAAGTGCCGCATATGGGCTGGAACCAGGTGCATCAGGCTGATCCTGACCATCCGATGTGGAACAATATCGAACAGGATGCACGTTTCTACTTTGTACATAGCTACTATGTAGAGCCACAAGATTCAGACTTGGTGGCAGCTACTTGTACCTATGGCATTGAGTTCTGTACTTCAATTCATAAAGAAAACCTGTTCGCGACCCAGTTCCATCCGGAAAAAAGTCATACTGCCGGTTTGCAGTTATTGAAAAACTTTGTGGACTGGAAAATCTGATTTTCCTTTTCTCTAAAAGCTCGCAGATTGCGGGCTTTTTTATTGGTTATTTTTTACACTTTTCATTTATAAAAAATCTCTTTATCATAGAGTTGCTTATAAAAAATCTAATGAAAACAAAGGAAAAATAATGAGTGATACAATTCAGGATTCGGGGTGGAATGCATCAGGACGTTTTGGGCGACGTTCTTATATCGCATGGAATATGCTGCTGGGTTTTTGCTTTATGATCATCGGGATCATTGCTGCTTTCATTTTACCTGGAATGAGTCCAGAGACTTTAGATGGTAAAATGTCCATGCCTTTAATGGTGCTGTTGGTTTTGATCTACGGCGTTGCGATTTATTTTAGCGTGATTTTTTTAATTCGTCGTTTACATGACCGTAATCATAATGGCTGGCTTTCTTTACTGATTTTTGTGCCGGTCGTAAACCTTGTCTTTACACTTTACCTGTTATTGGCACCCGGTCACAACGAAAGTAATGAATATGGCCCTCCACGCACGACACGTGGCTGGGAAACGCTTTTGGTGGTGCTGTATCTGGTACTTGCAGTTATTTTGGCAGCCTTTGCTGTCCCTGCTTATCAGAATTATGTTGAACGTGCTCAACAGGCGCAGATCGAACAGAGTAGCTATCACACTGATTAATCCTTGTTAAATTTTGCATAAAGCCCATTCTGCATGGGCTTTATTTTGCCTAGAACAGCAAAAGTGATTAAGCTGAACGCATTCATTTCATGATTAATGCGTATGGAACAGCGGCTGGACATTTTACCAAGCAAGGAACAAATTCAGGCCTTTCCTGTATTTCAAAATCTTCCGATGCAACAGATTCAGGTGATTAATAGCATGGAACAATGTTATGCTCTTGCACAGGAGCTAAAAAGCCATGCAGTCCTGGGTTTCGATTCTGAATCCAAACCGACCTTTAAAGTTGGTGAGGTTTCTACCGGGCCACATCTGATTCAGCTGGCCACTTTAGATAAAGCCTATTTATTTCAAATGAATGATTCGATCTGGGATTTTCTTAAACCGATCTTTGCCAGTCGCGAGCAGATCAAGGTCGGTTTTGGCCTGAAAAATGATGCGCACCTGTTCCGTAAAAAAGGCATTGAACTGAATAGTGTGATTGAACTGTCCAAATGTTTTAAAGCTTTTGGTTTAAACAATCCGGTCGGATTAAAAAATGCCATGGCTTTGCTATTTCAAGTAAATTTTCCTAAATCCAAACGGATTAGTACCTCGAACTGGGCCAGCAAGAAGCTCAGCCCGGCACAAATTGATTATGCAGCCGCAGATGCCTACGCGCCCGTGCTGGTATTTGAAGAATTACTACGTCGGGATTTATTACCCAGAGAGATTCCCAATACTTCATTAAAATTAAGAATCCGTCCTTCATCGACGACTTAAGCGCTTAAGTGGCGTGTTGGTTCTGGTAACTTGATGTACGCATAAAAGCTGTGATGAGCGCGTTCGATGAGAGAGCTGTGACTTTAACAGGTCTTACAGCTTCGGTTATCGACCAGCTCAGTACACGATCCGTTATGGAAAATCTGATCTCCATTCAAGAGACGGATCATTAAAATCATTAAAACGAGCAAAATAAATTACCTCACTGCTACCTATCTATGGACAGGTTTTCTTTATTCATACCGTTTAAGAGTTAGAAATTTCGACTTTATTTGCTAAGATGAATACACTCAAATTCATTCTAAAGATTAAGCAAGGAGCGAAAGCATGCTGATCATCCCTGCAATTGACCTGAAAGATGGCAAATGTGTCCGTTTAAAACAAGGTCGTATGGAAGACGATACCGTATTTTCAGACGATCCGGTCGCAACAGCACAGCATTGGGTAAATGAAGGCGCTCGCCGCTTGCATTTAGTAGATTTAAACGGTGCTTTCGCAGGTACGCCAATCCATAAGCCAGTGGTTGAAGCCATTGTCCGATCTCAGCCTGATTTGCCGATCCAGATTGGTGGTGGTATCCGTTCTCTGGAAACCATCGAGCATTATCTGCAAGCCGGTGTTTCTTTTGTGATTATTGGCACCAAAGCAGTTCAGGATCCTGAATTTGTTGAAGAAGCATGTCAAAAATTTGCTGGCCACATTATTGTGGGTATTGATGCCATGAATGGTATGGTGGCAACAGATGGCTGGGCCAATGTGACTGATGTCAAGGCTACTGACCTGGCGAAACGTTTTGCCGATGCGGGCGTGTCGAGCATTGTCTATACGGATATCGCGCGTGATGGCATGATGCAGGGTGTGAATATTGAGCAAACCGTGAATCTGGCACAATACTCAGGTTTGCCTGTGATTGCTTCAGGCGGCGTGACCAATCTGGATGATGTACGTAACCTGAAAGATCAACCGGGTATTTTAGGTGCAATTACCGGCCGTGCGATTTACGAAGGTACATTAAGCTTGCGTGAAGCACAATTGTTGCTAGATGAACAACAGGCGCTATAATTAAGCCTGCTGTAAAAGAGGTCTTCGGACCTCTTTTTTATTTTTTTAATTTTCTGATCTCCTGGCATGTCTACCCTTATTTCCAAAAATCACTCCGGCTGGATGGTGAAAGCGCCGCAACTCGCCTTGATCCTGATCACCATTATCTGGGGTGGCAGTTTTATTACCGTGCAATACGGGCTGAACTTTAGCAGTCCGATTATGTTTGTCGGCCTGCGTTTTGCTGCAGCAGCGCTTGCCGTCACCCTGATTTCCCTAAAGTCGCTAAAAGGCATGAACCTGAAAGAGGTGTTCGCTGGCGCGGTAATTGGGATCATGATCGCCATCGGCTACGGCACCCAAACTGTGGGTTTGCAGACCATCAGCAGCAGTGAGTCGGCTTTTTTAACGGCCTTGTATGTTCCGCTGGTTCCGATTCTGCTCTGGCTCATGTTCCGTAAAAAACCGCATGTCATGACCTGGATCGGAGCGCTGTTTGCCTTTATTGGTCTGGTATTTTTGACAGGAAATGGTTTTGCTGCGATTCAGCTCAGTTTCGGGCAAACCCTGACTTTGCTCGGTTCGATTGCGATTGCACTGGAGATTATTTTTATCAGCCATTTTGCCGAGCAGGTGAATGTACGCCGGGTCACAGTGCTGCAACTGATTTTTGCCTCCCTGTTCTGCTTTATGATCGCACCTGTTTTAGGTGAATCTCAGCTACCTGAATTTCACTGGCATCTGGCAGGGATTTTAGTCGGTTTAGGCATTGCCAGTGCCTTGATACAACTAGTGATGAACTGGGCACAGCGCATGGTCGATCCATCACAGGCGGCAATTATCTATGCTGGCGAACCGGTATGGGCCGCCCTATTTGGCCGTCTGACCGGAGAACGGCTACCTGCACTCGCGCTAGTCGGTGGATTGATGGTGGTGCTAGGCGTGATTGCCAGTGAATGGAAACCGAAGTTTTTAAGAAAACAACCAACAGAAGAATTAAAGCAAGATCTTTCTTAATTCCGCTAAATCCCCCTGAAAAAGGGGGATTTTTTTCTCTAAGGAAATACGGCTAAAATTATTTGCTATACATCGGTCTATTGTCATTTAAGCGCATGATGCCGCGAATTGCCCGATACACAATCCAGATCCAGGCCAAAACCACGACCACTAAACAGAAAGCGGATGCACCAAATGCGACCCCTGCAAAAAGGTCAGGATCTTCGCCGGTAAAGAACAAAAAGAAAAATGGAATAAAGGCGACGATATTCCAGAACAGATACCACCAGAAACTGCGGATCTGCCAGGTAAAATGGCTTTCAAAGATGGAACCGCGCACATCGCGCCGTTTCACATAGTTAATGATCAACGCCACGACAGCCAGCAGGCCAGCACTAAAAATGGCCACAATATATAAAATGTACAGTGCAAAAGTCAGTGTGCGGTTTGAGTCTTTATCAATGGAATAGTTCACGTCCCCTCCTAGTACTTCCCCTAGATATTTAAACTATTCAACGGGGAAATCAGCCATATAATCAAAATGATGTTAAAGGCTATGGTACAAAAATATATCTGCCGGAAAGGTTGTTTTTGTGTTTTATGCCGTAATTTCTGCTGTGCCAGCCAAGCTGCCGGCCAGCCGCCCAAGAAGGCCACCAGATGCAGGGTATTTTCCGGAATACGGCGATTACCCAGCTGTGCCGCTTCCTTATCTTGGGCATAAAGCCAGTAACTGAGCGCATTCATCAGACTGACCAGCAACAACACTAATCCACTGAGTAAACTACCCAAGGTTAAAGCCACCAGAAAAAGAATATAGAGCACACAGGCAATTTGCATCGGCTGTAATTTCTGTGTCTGCTGTGACTTGGACGGTTTAAATTTTGCTTGCAGACTTTTGGCTTGAGATGCTTTCAGGTACATCACTTGTTGCGCGCGATAACGGCCGCGTTCATCCAGAATGACCAGATAATCCAGCGCACAGCCCACGATTGGACGTGGGCCAGGCTTGGCAAAGTCCTTGATATGCAGAAATACGCGATCTTTAGCTGGATCACTGGGCTGGATAAAACCATAGCCCTGATCATCAAACCATTCCACCAAACGTCCCCGATCGCGCATATCCCCTATCCTTTTTGATTTGATTGTTTAAGCGGTGACGAATTTTAAGCGTTCAATCAGCATATTACGCATTTCATCCGGATTTTTTTGCAAAATATCTTCGCCAGTACGGCCTAATGCTGCATTACGCTGAGCCACCTGCAGACGCATCATCCAGAACCGTCCTGCTGCCATCGCCAGATACAATTCCAGACAGGCGCGTTCATCACTGGTTAAAGGACGAATCGTTTCATAGGCATTTAAAAAGGCAATCGCTTTTTCTTCGTTTAAGACCACGTCAGGATATTCGGTACAGAAGTCATTTAACGTAATGGCGATATCAAACAACCATTCATCTTTATTCAGCTCATAAAAATCCAGAATGCCATTTAGCTGATCACCATCAAACAAGGTATTATCCCGGAACAGATCCGAATGAATAAAACCGCGTGGACGGTCTGGATATACCGCCGTCAACGCCTCATATAAACCTAATAATTTACCGAGCAAGACTTTATCGGCCGGACTTAAACTCGGCTTGATCTCTTGAGACACGGCCAGCCAATAGGCATGATCACGTACAAAATTACGCTCTAATTTAAAGTCTTTGAGTGCCACATGCATTTTCGCCTGAGCCACTGCAATCGCTTCAACTTGTGCGACGGTAGATGGCATCGGATGTTCACCCATCAGGCGTGGTGCAATCTGTGCCGGTTTATCTTTAATGCTGTGAATGGCCTTGCCTGAATGCGACAAAGGCACAGGAACGGCCAATCCAGCCTGACCCAGATGTTCCAGCACAGGAACCAGTTCACCTGCCGCCTGCTCATCCATATCCTCAAATACTGTCAGCACATATTGCTGATCTTCGCAGACTAAAAAATAGTTGGTATTTTGAATACCGCCTTGAATGGGAATCAGATCAATCGCCTTTAAACCATAAGGCGCTGCAAAATCCTGAACTTCCTTTAAAGTCAAAGTGGTATAAACCGACATAGAAAACCTGCGAAAAAACTTACATAATTTTGCTAGAATACCGTTTCCATCTGCCAAGGTGTAGCGCTTGCGTGGGTGAGTTTCATAATCGGCTGTAATAATTGGAAAAATTTATGCTAGCTAAACGTATTATTCCTTGTCTGGACGTGGATAACGGCCGCGTGGTCAAGGGTGTCCAGTTCCTTGATATTCGTGATGCGGGTGACCCGGTCGAAGTGGCGCGCCGTTATAATGAACAAGGTGCCGATGAAATTACTTTCCTTGATATTACCGCTACACATCATGGACGCGACACGACTTACCGCACAGTAGAGCGCATGGCTGAATCGGTTTTTGTACCCCTGACTGTCGGTGGCGGTGTACGTAAAGTCGAAGATATCCGTTTATTGCTCAATGCCGGTGCAGACAAAGTCAGCATCAATTCGGCTGCGATTTATAATCCTGAGTTTGTGCAGGAAGCGTCTCAACGCTTTGGCGCGCAGTGTATCGTGGTCGCGATCGATGCAAAAAAAACTGGCGACCACAAATGGGAAATTTTCACCCACGGTGGCCGTAAAGAAACCGGGATTGATGCGATTGAATGGGCCGTGAAAATGGCTGACTTCGGCGCAGGTGAATTACTGATTACTTCGATGGATGCCGATGGCACCAAAGCCGGTTATGACATCGCCCTGATGCGTGCCATTAATGACCGCGTCACAGTACCGACTATTGCTTCTGGCGGTGTGGGGAATTTACAGCATTTGGCGGACGGCATTATTCATGGTGGTGCCGATGCGGTACTGGCCGCTTCAATTTTCCATTTTGGCCAGCACACCATTCCGGAAGCCAAAGCCTATATGGCAGCCCAAGGCATTGAAATGCGCCTTTAAGCCGTTTTAGATGATGATTTGATTAAAGAGTGTTTTTATAAACACTCTTTTTTTATGCCTTAAATAAAACAACACAGCAAATACGGGACAAAAAAAAGGAGTCTTTCGACTCCTTATAAAACCAAGATAAGACTACAGCACTTGGTATTCAAAAGAACTCATCCCCCCAGAAACATCATCAGTATAAGGCTTTGCTCACCGACGTGAGCAACTATAAGTGAAATCCGCAGGACAATATTGACAATACAATCGTATTTTATTGACAAATCACGACAAAGCCCTATTTTACTCCATAACCTGCGTATTTAACTGCTTCATTACCGTATTTTTTGCAGTATTTTTTGTCATTTTAGAGGAAGCATCGGCCGATTTAACCGGAAAATATTGTTCTGCCCAGCGGTTGAGTTTTTTCGAGATCGGTGCAGGCAAGCTCAAACCTAAAGGGTTCTGTTCCTGCAAATCTGCCGAGGAAATTACCCGAGTACCGAGCAGATAGTCAAACCAGGGTTTGGTCACACACCAGTTGGCATCCTGATTGCTATTCATATGATGATCATAATGCCAGGGCAATTTCTTTTTGGCCCATTCCGGTTCCAGATGCGCCCGGCGATGTAAATAATAATAGTTGCCTGCACTATATAAGGCAGCCAGTGACATGCCTTTGGAGAATGGATAAAAACTGAGTCCAAAAACGGTCGCGACCACTGCCAGTGAGGCAATTTCATTGCGGGTACGCCAGTTGTCCAGTCCTTCTACATAGCCGAAATCGGAAAATTCCGTTTTTCGCACAATCCGGTGATGCTCCCAGTGTGAGCGCATACTCTCGGGTACCGGACTATAACGGCTCTTTCCCGGCCGGTGAACACCATGCAATACATATTTATGTGCAAACCATTCAAATCCATTTGCGACGACAAGTCCTGCCAGAAAACCTTTCCACATAATCTTTTACCTCTTGGTCTATTTTTAATATAGGCTAAATAAAAGACTAGATATTGACCAAAATATTCAATATGATTGACAAAATACGACAAAATAAAAGAATTAAAAATGCTGGTTCTAAAAAACTACGTAGGTTCAGTATACGGTGGTTTAGGACATTTACTTTTGGACTATTATCAGTTGAAACAGCTTGAAGTCCCTGAGAAATTATTGGCCATTCAAAATCTGGAACGCTTTGATTTCGCCTTGTGGCGTGATCTATTAACGACACTTGATCAACAGCTGCAACGACCGGCTTTAGGCCTGGAAATCGCCCAGCTGGTTGAAGCTAAACACCTCGGTATTATTGGCTATCTGGCACTCTCAAGTGAGACCTTGGGTGAAGCCTTTATGCGCTATCATGATTATCATCGTCTGATTTATGATGGCGGCCCACTTCAACTGCAATGGCAAGGCGATTATCTGTCGATTGGCTGGGTTGAAGTTCCATTTCATCTGAATACCCAATTGACCGATGAAATCGCGATTGCGCTAATGACGGAATTCGTGAAAGCTAATGTTCAGAACCCGCACGGTGTTCAATTATATGAAGTGCATTTCCAGCATGCAATGCCTAAAAATATTGCACTCTATGAGCAGTATTTCGGATGTAAAGTCCGCTTTTCTCAAGCCAGAAATCAGGTATTGATGCATGTCAGTGAACTGTCCAGACCACTGAAACAGGGCGACCAGACCTTGCAAAAACTGCTGATGCAACAGGCCAAAGCATTATTAGAAAAATTCCCGTACTCCACTCTGGTAGATCAGCAGCTGCAACAGGCGATTCTAATTGGCCTGCAAAAAAACCTGTTCCAAATCGAGCATATTGCCGAGCAGATGAATTTTTCCGTGCGTCAGTTACAACGCCATTTGCAAAAACAGGGCAAAACCTATCAGCAACGTATGCAGGAAATCCGCTGCATGATGGCCATGCAATATCTGAAAGATCCGCACTTGAGCTTGCAGGAAACCGCCATGTTACTCGGTTATTCTGAACAGAGTGCTTTTCAGCGCGCCTTTAAGCAATGGACTCAACTGACGCCGCAGCAGTGGCGCCAACAGAATATGTCAGCCGCTTAAACCACTAACATGTTGGTTTAATATACGGGCTTCAAGCAACGTTGATAATTTAAATCCCTTGTCCCTATGACCTAATAATAAATATAAAAATAAGGACTTAGAATATGGATAAATATCTTCCCGAATTGCTCGGCACGTTCTTGCTAGTGTTTGGAGATATTGTGGGAGCAGAAAATTAGGCTTTTTAATAAAAACCCTCTAAAAAGCCAGGATTTCCAAATACCATTTTTCTGCATGTTTCACATGGAGCATGCAGATCATCGCGCTTAAAAATGCTTATAAAAATGGATTTTCAATTTCATCCATATCATCACGCTGAATTTTTTCTGGCAAATCCGGTGTATTTTCCAGTTGTTGCACCACATCATTCAAAAAAGCCTGCAAGGCTTTGGCCACTTTCAGTCCCTGCTGATCCTTGGTGATTTGCAAGTTACCATACACGCTGACGCAGTCCAGATCATTTTCCAAAGTCAGATCATGAATGGCATGGGATTCGCTGCCATTTTCAAACGCTTTAAACATATCCTCTTCACCTGTCTTTGTTATTTTTCAATGAACGTCTGATGTCGATGCTACCCGAATCCTGGTTTTTTCAGCAAGCTTATTTCAACAGCTGCAAAATATATTGCAACAAGGCATCAATCAGCTGTTTTACGATGGCATCTTGTGTCGCGTTGTCTATCGCGCCACCAGTCGCTGAGGAGGTCGAACTGCCTGAACCGGAAGACTTAAACTCGCGTTGTAATGCCTGCAGGTTTTCTTCAGAAACCTCTTCGGCACACTGGCTTTCTGCATCCCAGTTGGAGTATTCAATTTTCTGGTTGGCTTTTACGGCATTTCCGGTCAGTGGTAGCTTATAGGTATTGCGCTTCTGCTCTTCGGTAAGCTGCGGAAACAGGTTAATTCCAAGCTGTTCTTCCAGATAGCAGACACTGACAATACGCACTTTGAGTGAATTGTCATTCGGTGCATAGTAAGCACCAATAGCACCGGTTTTCGGCATATAAACCGCCTTATAGACCGCGGTTGGCACGATCACGCCATTGCCAATGGTTTTCAGCTTCTTCCCGGCAAAGACCGGCCCTGTCACCACATAAACATCCTGTTTCTGCTTGGTCACAATGGCACGGGTGGCTTCTTCCAGCTCTCGCCAGACTTGCTGATTATTCTTGGGCGCTTGCGGCACCATATTGGCCAGTGAAAAACTGTCAGACTGCGCGGCCTTGTTAGGCATATCCGCATTCGGCGCCATATGACCGCGGTCATAACCTGAACCACGATAATCCACCAATGTGGCACGATGCTTCGCACTGACCCGATCTTCTTCATGAAAATTATCTTCACGGGGAATTTTCTGGCTTAAGCGTGCTGGCGTTAAGGCTTCTGCAACCCAAAGTGGCGTTTTAGATACCCCGGAATAACCGACATTAAAGCCATTAAAACACAGCGAATAGCTGTCTTTTTTCAGGCTGTCTTTTATCAGATATGGCGGCACATCCCGATAAAACTGGTTCAGACAGGCAGAATCACTGGAAGAGGATAGTGACACCCACTGACTGATTTTTTCCTGACCAAAAGCGATGGCGAAGCTGCTCGAAGCCACCACGCCCAGAATGACTTTAATACTATTATCATTTAAAAACTGAGAAAAAGAGTTCTTGGATTTACGCTGCTTCTTGGCCATTCTTACACGTACTTTTTAGATCAATACAGATTTTGACCGAGCTTAACAAGCTGTATAAGTGAAGTATATCTTGGCCCTACCATTCGTTTACTAAATAAACAATAAGTATCTAAAACCCCGGCTAGTTGTAACAAACTGTCTAATTTTATTTCTTTTTAAATGAGGTTTCTCGGTGTTTGCGTAGCTTTGTTTGGCCCAGTGGATTGAGTATGTAAAGCTAACGGCCTATCTCAATTCGTAAAATTATTAGCAATGGTGTCAATCATGAATTCCAAACTCTCTAAAGCATTAGGTTTAGGATTATTCACAAGTGTGATGAGCGTAGCGGCATTTGCTGAGCCACCGGTTCAACCAGGTGAAACACTTGAAAGCTTGTCTAAAGCTAAAATTAGTACCAAGGTGAATGGTCAGGAAGCCTCTTTAGAAAGCTTGGTGAACTCTGGTCAGATTCGTCTGGTCGATCCGCGTGCAGCAGCACCGCAACCAGCCATGCCAAACACACAGGCACCAATGCCCAATGATCCAGCAATGACTCAGGCACCAAATTCAGGTACTGTTTCTCCTCAACCACCTGTCACAGAACCAGGTATGAATGAAGCAGAGGTGCCGGCCAATCTGGTTGAACCAGCCACTGAATCAGAAGTAGACGCCAGTACGTCTATGACGATGCCTCAACAACCAGCACTGGAAGAACAACAAGCAGCTGTACCAACAATGTCTGAAGAGCAACAGCAAGCAGCTATTGCTTCAGAACAACCGATGCCTGAAGCACAGCAACAAGCGGCTGTGACTGAAGCAGATGTGAGCAATGAACAAACTGAAATTGCAGCTCAATCTGATGCAGAGCCAGTACTGATGGAAGAACCTTTGAATGCTGCACCTGAAGTGCCGGCTGCGGTAGAACTCGAACAATAATCTGAAACTCATTTATTTATTGTTTCTCTCATAAAAAAACCAGAGTGTGCCTCTGGTTTTTTTTTATGCTTTTTATTTTATTTACATCTGAATCTGGGTGCCCAGCTCGACCACACGGTTGGGTGGAATTTGATAGAAATCACTGACCGGACTGGTATTGCGCTGCATAGAAATAAACAGCTTTTCCCGCCACGGTGCCATGCCCTCACCCACAGTATGCATAATCCGTTCACGTGAAATAAAGAAACTGATCTGCATCAGGTCATATTCAAAATCCCATTGCTCATAGGCCTGTTGTAAAGCTTCCGGAATATTCGGCTGATCCTTAAAACCATAATAGATAAACACCCGGTAAAAATGCTCACTCAGTTTTTCCAGTTCAATCCGGTCCTGCCTGTCAACAAAAGGAATATCCCGGGTAATCACCGTCAACATGATATTGCGTTCATGCAAGACCTTATTGTGCTTAATATTATGCAGCATGGCATGCGGAACAATATTTGGTGTGCCTGTCAGGAAAATGGCATCGCCTGGCACAAATTTGGTACCTTCGCCCATCGAAATACTTTTAATAAACAGATCAATCGGCAAGGCATCCTGTTCCAGACGATTCAGCACCAACGCACGCCCGTCTTTCCAGGTCATGAGAATCGTAAATAGTACCGCACCAATCAGAATTGGCACCCAGCCACCCGAAGTAATTTTCAAGGACGTTGAAGCCACAAAGACTAAATCCAGTGCCAGGAATGGCACAGCAAATAAAGCTACTTTCCAGACCGGCCAACGCCAGAATCCATAAGCCAGAATCGAGATCAGAATGGTGCCGCAGAGCATGGTCATGGTCACCGCAACACCATAAGCACTGGCCAGATTGGCACTATTTTCAAACAGTAAAATCAGGATCAGCACCGAGATAAACAGCATCCAGTTAATGAAAGGCAGATAAATCTGACCACGCTCCAATGCAGAGGTATGCTTGACTGACAGGCGCGGCAAATAACGCAATTGAATGGCCTGATTGACCATAGAAAATACGCCAGTAATGACCGCCTGTGAGGCAATCACCGCCGCTGCAGTCGCCAGTCCAATCATCGGAAACAAGGCCCAGTCTGGCAGCAGCATATAGAAAGGATTCGCCAGTGCTTCAGGACTACGCAGTAACAAGGCGCCTTGCCCGGCATAATTCAGCAATAAACATGGCAAGACAATAATGAACCAGGCCAGACGAATCGGCAGACGGCCAAAATGCCCCATATCGGCATAAATCGCTTCACCACCAGTCATGGTCAGAATGACCGCCCCCATGGTCAGAAAAGCCACATAAGGCTGGTCAACTACAAAATGATAGGCCCAGTAGGGATTCACCATCCAGAGTACAAATGGGGTCTGGATAATACTCCACAAACCAAAACCGCCAATCGACAAAAACCAGAGCATGGTTAAAGGCCCAAAGAACTTGCCCATCGTGGCTGTGCCATGTCGCTGAACCATAAACAGCCCGGCCAGAATCCCGATCGATAAAGGCACCAGCCACTGATTGAAAATGGGTGTGGCAATACTCAGGCCTTCAATGGCTGAGAGCACGGAGATTGCCGGGGTAATAATCCCATCACCGAAAAATAGTGATGCACCGACAAAGCCCAAAGCAATCAGGAATATTTTCTTTTGATCAGAGATTCGTGTGGTACGCAGGTTTAATGCCAGTAGTGACATGATCCCGCCTTCGCCGTTGTTATCGGCACGCATGATCACCATGACGTATTTAAAGCTGATGGTAAGCATCATGCACCAGAAAATCAGGGACAGGATGCCGAGTACAGAAGCTTCGCTAATGGCAAGGTGTGCGGTGAGGAAGCATTGGCGCAGTGCATAGAGCGGACTGGTACCAATATCTCCGAAAACGACCCCAAGCGCAGCCAGTGTAATCACTGGGAGAGCTGCCTTTTGTGCAGTGCTTTGCATATATTGTCTTCGTTTTTTAACAAGCATTTTTGCGAATCATAGCACCGCATTAAAAGTTTTTCTGCAAATCAATTGTTTCAGCTTGGCACAGCTGGTTTTTTTCGCTATTATCCTCGGCCTATGGTGAGGTGTCCGAGTGGCTGAAGGAGCACGCCTGGAAAGTGTGTAAACGTTTATAGCGTTTCGAGGGTTCGAATCCCTCTCTCACCGCCAGAATTTAAAAACCCGAATCACATGATTCGGGTTTTTTATATTTAATTTTATCCATCATCTGATTAGCAAAAAAAATCATCTGCTTAGATCTTAAAATATTATTATCCATCGTCTTATGCAAATCATTGAATTGATATCAATCCTCTTTCATAGAAATCTGTTGCAACACAACACTTACGCTCAATTCTATTTTTTAAAATCTTCATTTTTCATCAGCCAGAAAACTGATGAATTGTGCAGTTTCTGTACGCCATTTATTTCAGGTTTTTATTTATGTGTTCAAATAAAAAACTGGCACAGAAATAGCTTAATTTTATTGTCATCAAAGCTATGTTATGTTGCTTATAAATCAACTAAAAGGAGAATAAAAACCACAGGATAGAAAGAAATAACCAAGTGAACCGGGCCATTCAAATTTGAAGTTAAAAATAGATACACTGCTATTCGGAGAGCGAACATGAATAACAGCGCAAACTATGCCAAACAGATTAAAAATGCAAAACGTGGCGGTTATACCCCAACCATTGCCAAGGACATCAATAAACATAAAATTCAAAAAGCCTTGAGACTCATCGAACAGTGGAGAAGCCTCGCTCAAGAACTCAAACCTCAAATGCAGTTTGATATGGCCTTTACTTTAGAGGAATGTGCACAAGAATTAGATCGCATCTTGAAAAACAGATAAACCTTATAACCGACTCATATCCAGAACCAATCCTGTGCTTTCACCCTCGCCCATATCTTCACATATGGGCGATTTCTTTGCGCATAGCCCAAAACAGAACTTTTCATCCATCGGGTCAAAATAAACAAATCCTGCCGAAACAGTTTAAACGGTTATTTTTTGGCTTGCGTGACCAAAAAAAATCTGTAAAATGCACTCCACCATGCCGGCATAGCTCAGTTGGTAGAGCAACTGACTTGTAATCAGTAGGTCCACAGTTCGAATCCGTGTGCCGGCACCATATCTTAGCCTCGCTTTTTAGTGAGGCTTTGATGTTTCTGGGTTTTGGTATTTTCAGCTGAGTCTTCTTGCACTTTCTAGTGCTTCGATTGTGCCGTCACTTGCACATATCTCACAATCCCTTCCTGATATAATTTTCGGCCTAGTTTCGCTGTCATCTGAATTTTAAAATGATCCAGTTTTGAACCTTGAGCCTGATCATCTGATGCTTTTGAATTCAAAGTTTTTTGCACATAATCCGCAAAGCCTGAAAATACCGGCTCGGACAGATCCTGAATCTGGATATTTTTAAATTCAAAACGATCCAGACAGGCATATAATGCACCCACTGTCATTAAATCTTTTAAATTCACATCGGCAGATTTCAATAAAAACTGATATTTACGCCGTTGTAATGCATTTAAATTTTCCCAACGCTCGGACAAAACCAGATGATGAAAACCAATCCGCGCATTTGAATTTAAAACACTGCGGACCTGCTCCAAGAATACAGGCACAGGGCTGTGATAAGCCGCATCTAGGCATAGCACCACATCAAAACGCTGGGAAAACAGCAATTCTTTTAAACGCAAAAATGACGCCTGATAAATGGCATTCAGTTCTGGCAAATGTTGCTGAATATTAGCCACACAGGCAGCCTGCAGCTCAACCCCGGCCAGATATTGCACCTGATAATGTTGCTGCCAGTGCAGCAAGCTGGCGCCCTGACCGCAGCCCAAATCCAGCAGTTTATCTTTTGAATTTAAATTTACAGTTTGCGCAAGGTGATCGGCCAGCATACGACAGGCAGCCGCATAATCCTGCTGACCGGCTTGCCAATACCCTAAATTGCTCCAGGGCAATTGCGCGTGATCGCCCAACACAGCGGCATCAATTGCATACTTGTGCTGGGGAAGATGCTGACGCAGTGCCTGAAGCCATTGCATGGATTAATAACCCAGTTGCGGAGCAACCTCAACCACAGGTTTTAAACCCTGAAATGGTAAAGGCGCACCAAAGATTTCTGCAATCTTCATCGCTGAGGTCACTGCCGATTCCAGAATCGGCAAACCGTCACATGACCATGAACCGCAGAAGAAGACCTTACGGTTGGCATCCAGATGACGTTGCTGCAATTCCTTATTCAGTGCCACCGTATTAGCATCGACGACTGCACGTGTCAGCATTACCGATTTGATCACTTTCTTCGGATCAATGTCGGTTACCGGACGCCAGGTCTGAAACACGGCCGACTTGCCAACCAGAGAAGGTTCAATCGAGTTAAGCCACACGGTAAATTGCTGACGGGTAAATTTACGGTCCATCATATAGCTGAGTACGGCCCAGTCTTTACGTTTTGGCGGCATTACGCTGGCATCGGTATGAATCACCAGTTCGCCTTGTTCGAATTTGAATTTCTTCAATAATTCAATTTCACTGGCGAATTGTACCGGATCCAGGAACTCCTCAATTTTGGTGGTCGGTGTCGCGACAATCACCCGGTCAAACAGTTTTGAATAACCGGCCGCATTTTCAACTTTGACCTGATCGCCCTGCTCTTGTACCAGTGTAATTGCTGAACCGTCTTCAATCTGAATGCCTTCAATCAGCTTGTCGACCAACGCTGGTGTACCGCCTTGCAGACGCAGTAACGCATCGCCATCGGTTAATTGACGCAGAAAAATTAACAACGGTTTAGCTGGCCATTCACCAATGGTTTTCGGATTGCAGGTACAGATGGTATATAGCACCGGCATCACCGCACCGTGCCAGAACACTTCTTCAATCTCGTTACGATTGATAAATTCTGCCAGGCTGATGTCCTGATTTTTCGATTTAAAGAATTTGGTCAATGCAACTTTTAACTGCAACAGGCCTTTGACCAGACGCCAGCCATATTGTTGCAGGCCTTTCCGGTTATTGATGATCGGGATATTGCCAATTCGGCTACGCGATGTGGTCAGCCAGGTTTCAGTTTTATCTTCAAATAACCAGCTGCAGGCCATATAGGTCCGCACCGGATAAGTTTTAATGCCCAGATGCGTGGCCAGACTCAGGGTGTTTTTCCACAGATAGGGGTTCATCACACGTAAAGGTGCGTCAATCAGGCCCCCTTCAAATTCAAGGCTATGACTGTCCATGCCGCGACCTGGAAGTGCTTCAAAAATCGTGATGTGATGCCCTGCGTCCTGGAGAATTCTGGCTGTAGCCAGTCCGGCCATGCCACTACCAATTACTGCGATATCCAAACTGATCATCCGTCATTGAAAAACTACAGAAATTATGTACCATGCGCCAATCAAACAGGTTATTAAAATCTTCCAGAATATATGTTTTTCGTAAAGGCCTTTTTGTTCAATTTCACCTGCTTTTTATTCATTTTTCTGCCTTAGTTAAAATTCCATCAAATCTAAGATTTTATTCATATTTTTATCTAAAAACTTGAAAATTCGCTTTAAAAACAAATAATTTAATTAACCATTTTTATAATCCTTGGTTGACAAATACTTTTTAAATACCTATGATTCGCAGCATAAGAAAACCGTAAATTCATCCGGTTCCATTCAGATGCGTTTATGCGAAAATTGTTTAAAACGACAAGAAACTACAGCGCCTTATAAAATAAAAGCCTCTGCGAAAGCAGAGGCTTCTTTGTTTTCAGGCCTAGTCAATCATGCAGCAGGGTATTGCGCTTACTTGATTGCCTCGCATAAGCCGCTTAAAAAGCATAGAGTGCAATTCCTCAATTCTCATTTTGTTCTCAAATAGAAATCAAATGGCATGATGTTTTTGTCTAGAATTCATAAATCTCTAAACTAAAAAAATAAAAAATCCAGCAACTTGTGCTGGATTTTTTGCTTCAAAGAACTAGGTTTGAATTAGATTTTACCCACCAGGTCGATTGATGGAGCAAGTGTTGCTTCACCTTCTTTCCATTTTGCCGGACAAACTTCACCTGGGTGCGCATGTACATATTGTGCAGCTTTCACTTTACGAAGAAGCTCTTGGGCATCACGGCCAATACCACCCGCGTTGATTTCAATGATCTGGATTTTACCTTCTGGATCAATCACGAAAGTACCACGATCTGCCAGACCTTCAACTTCAATCAATACTTCGAAGTTTTTAGACAAAGTCCAGGTTGGATCACCAATCAATGGATACTGGATTTTACCAATCACGTCAGAGGTATCATGCCAAGCTTTATGGGTGAAATGAGTATCGGTAGACACGCCATAGATTTCTACATCCATTTTCTGGAATTCAGCATACTGATCAGCAAGATCGCCTAATTCAGTTGGACAAACAAAGGTAAAATCTGCAGGATAGAAAAACACCACTGACCATTTACCTTTCAGGTCTTGCTCAGAAACTTCGATGAACTGACCATTGTGGTAAGCAGTTGCATTGAATGGTTTGATTTCAGTATTGATTAAACTCATGAGATATTTCCTCTAGCTTATTTCTGGGATTGCTTATCTTGTGAAGCTAGAATACGAAAAATTTCAAAATAGGTAAAACCGCAAGTTTTTATAAAAATGATCGCTTTTTTAGATCATCAATTTCTATCAGTATTGTTCATCTTATTTATTTTCTCGATGTAGAGCTGTTCTGATCAAAATAACGCCATGCTTTAACACTTCTTAATATTTTAATAAATCATGGGCTTATACAAACTTAATACCAATCTTCAAGACATAAAAAACCCACCGTATTCAGGTGGGTTTTAATGATGATTTACCTTTTTGACCTACATCTCAAAATGGTAAGTCATCATCTAGATCTGCTGCAGGTGCTGCTGTTGGAGCAGGTGCAGATTTTGGCGCAAAACCACTCGGGTTATTGTTGCCATAACCGCCGCCCTGGTTGTTGTTAAAACCGCCTTGCTGTGGTGCTGAACCATAACCTGATTGCGGGTTATTGCCATAACCGCCCTGGTTGTTGTTCGCCTGATTATTGTTATTAAAGCGTGGCTGGTTAAAGCTGCTCTCGCCCTGATCATTTTGAGGACGGCTAGAGTCTAGCATCTGCATTTGTTCACCACGAATTTCCGTCGTATAGCGTTCCTGACCATTCTGGTCAGTCCACTGACGGGTACGTAATGAACCTTCAATATATACTTTTGAGCCTTTACGAAGATATTGCTGCGCAATTTCACCTAAACGGTTATGCAACACGATACGGTGCCATTCCGTTTGTTCTTTACGTTCACCGGTACTTTTATCTGTCCACGAATCGCTGGTTGCGATCGAGAATTGAGTGAGAGAGCCACCATTTGCAAAAGTTTTGGTTTCCGGATCTTTACCCAAAGTACCCACTAAAATAACTTTATTTACACCACGCATTTGCCGTTTACTTCCTATATATTTCTGTATTTTACTTTATAAGAGTTATGCTTAAATGGCTACCTCTTTACCCAACAAGTGCGCTAATTGTTGTCGCGAAGCATCATCAATCTGCTGTTTATCGACTTTTACATAGGCAACTTGCTGTTCAGACATCACCACGACCTCTTCAATACCACGAATCGCCAAAAGCTGAGAAGTCCATTCGTCAGTTTGTCTGCTTTCCGGCAATCGCAGTACCAGCGATGACAGATAGCGTGGCTGTGCCAGGCCAAAACTCATCAGCAGCCAGATTATCGCAATCCCTGTCAGGATACTCCAGCCCATCGAGGTATTGTTCAGCAGTAATAATTGTCCGCCAATCATACCGCCAAAGAACGCCCCTAAAAACTGGCTGCTGGCATTTACGCCCATTGCGGTGGCTTTGGACTGGATCGGTGCCGCTTTCGACAACCAGGACGGCAACAAGGCTTCCATCACATTAAAAGCAATAAAGAACAGCCCTAGACCAATCAGCAAGACATATTTGGATTCAAAACCAAATGCCATCACCATTAGGCCCAGAATAATGCCAGTAATGGCCACCAGAAAAATCGCGCGCATTTTGTGGTATTTTTCTGCCAGGATAATACTTGGAAAAGCAAAAAACAGGCTCAGCACCAACAGCGGCAAATATACCCAGCCATGACTGGACAGTGGCAGATCAGCAAATTCGATCAGCTGCGAAGGTACATAGATAAACATCGCGGTGAGCAATAAATGCAGGGTAAAAACCGACACATGCAGACGATTCAGATCTCCGATTTTGATTACCTGTTTCAACTGTGCCAGATAACCTTGCTGAAAGTTTTGATGATGCCGCATGACCTTAGGCACCATCAACAGCATGGCAATCGCCGCCAGGCCCATCACCGTAGTGACCCAGAACAACCCAGAGATACCCACCAGACCCGTCAGCCAGGGCCCCAGACTAAAGGCCACCACAAAAGACAGGCCGATACTCATGCCCATCATCGCCATGGCTTTCATGCGGTTTTCTTCACGTGTGACATCTGCCAGCAACGCCATCACCACAGCAGATACTGCACCACCACCGGCGATCGCTCGGCCGATAATCACGCCATAAATGGTGTCCGACATGGCCGCAATCGCACCGCCCAGCGCAAATAAGAGCAGCCCCAAAACCACCAGTGGCTTACGGCTATAACGGTCCGCAATCAGGCTGAATGGAATCTGTAACAGGGCCTGGGTCAGACCATAGACCCCGACCGCCAAACCGATCAGTGCAGGCGTCGCATATTGATATGCCTGCCCTGCCACAGAAAACACCGGGATAATCATAAACAACCCCAGCATGCGCAGTGCAAAAATACTGCTCAGGGCAAAGGTTGAACGACGTTCTAAAGCATTCATCATAAATTATGGCGATTGGGTTAATTAATCTGGAGCCCAGATTATAGGACATTCAGCTCATTAATAAGACATGAATTTTACTTGAAATAAAGATGATGCCAATCTAAAAACAAAAAAAGCGCAGCCGGAGCTACGCTTTCATTCAGGGACAGTGCTTTATTTGTCTAAAGCTGCCTGACGTTTCTTGTACTGAATCGAGGCGAATACTGCCCAGACAATAAAAGCCACACCGATCAGACCGGTCACCACTTCTGGTACATGCAGACCGGTTCCGCTGGCAATCATAATGAAAGCCAGTGCACCGATGGCATAATGCGCACCATGTTCCAGGTAGATATAGGCATCCAATGTGCCCTGCTCAACCAGATAAATCGTCATTGAACGGACAAAGATCGCACCAATTGCCAGACCCAGCATGATGATGACCACGTCTGAGGTAATCGCAAAGGCACCGATCACGCCATCAAAACTGAAAGAGGCATCCAGGACTTCTAGATAGAGGAAACCACCAATACCGGCTTTCACTACACCCGTCGGTACGCCATTTTCATCATGACGAATGGCATTGCCTTCTTCATCGACTTCCGGTTCACCACCGAGCATATGGCTCAGAACCTGCACCCCGATATAAATCACAATGCCCCAGATTCCGGCCATAGTCACTGCCAGACGTTTGGCTTCATCGACATTGGCTGCCATGATTAACAAGGCCACCAGTGCAATAAACACCGACATTGCCGGCACATTGGCCAAATTAGACAAACGGCGTTCCACCCGTCTGAACCAGTGCGTATCTTTTTCTTCATCCAGGAAGAAGTTCAGGAATACCATCAACAGGAAAGCACCACCAAAAGCAGCAATTTCAGGATGATGTGCCATTAAACGTGCTGAATATTCTTTCGGATCATTCAGGGCCAGACGTACTACTTCCATAAAGCCCAGGTCTGCAGTCACTGCAACAATGACCACCGGGAAGATCAAACGCATCCCGAAGACTGCAATCAGAATACCGACTGTCAGGAACAGCATTTTCCAGAAATGATCCCAACCCCGTAGGACTGAGGCATTGACAACCGCGTTATCAAAAGACAACGACACTTCCATAATCGCCAGAATAGCGGTGATGGTTAGCGCTGTGAGCATGGTTTGCAGGCCTGCGTCAGGACCATGGGTATAACCCCAATACGCAGACAAACCAAGACACACGATCGAAAATGCAATCGAGAAACCAAAATGTTTCAACATACACAACGACCTTGGATAAATTAAATAAATGTATGGCTGCGAGAGAGCAGCTATACGAATAGGAAAAGTTAAGCTAATTATGAAACTTTTAGCGCATAAACCAAAGCACTTCCTGAGCCGTTTTATCTTATTTTCTGTTTTTAAAATTTGCCGATCTTTTAAACAGCCCGATCTTTGCTATAGTGCCGCATGGTTTAACTTGAACTGCGAAGGATTTTCAGCATGAGTTTTTCACAAGAGGTATGGCAACGTAATCTCACACTTTATCAGAAGACCCTGGCCCTGCCCTTTAATCAGCAACTGGCACAAGGTACTTTAAGCCGTGAAGCCTTTAGTCATTATGTGATTCAGGATGCGCATTATTTACTGGCCTATGGCCGTGCACTGGCCGTGTGTGCCGCTAAAGCTTTTGAAGCGGACGATGTAATCCAGTTTGCCGAGGCAGCCAAAATTGCGATTGTGGTGGAACGTAGCCTGCATGATGGCTTTATGCAAGATTTTGGCATTAGCAAAGAGCAATTTGAGCAGACACCGTTGACGCTGGCATGTCATCACTATACTTCTTATCTGACTTCGACCGCCTGGTCAGAAAGCTACCCGGTGGTGCTAGCCTCGTTGCTGCCTTGTTTCTGGATTTATGCCGAAGTTGGTAAAGATATTGTCGACAACTCTGCGCCGAATAATCCGTATCAAGCCTGGGTGGATACCTATTCAGGAGAGGAATTCCACACTGCGGTGCGGAATGTGATTGCGACCGTTGACCGTGTTGCGGCGCGTGTTGATGCCGATACACTAGAAAAAATGCATGCAGCTTATACGCATGCGGCCCGTCTGGAATGGTTGTTCTGGGACAGTGCCTTTGAGCAACGCCAGTGGCCTGGTCTGGATGAATAAGACGGACGAATAAAAAAAGCCCTGTTTAAGACAGGGCTTTTCGGTTATAGCTGATCAAAAAATTTCTACTGTCATAAACCGATCATAAAAACGGCTTAGTCTGAAAAAAACAAGGATAGAACTGGCCGGTACGCTAGACCTAGCTATAAGCCCCAAATTGCCGAACAATAATTGAGAATAATTATCAATTAATAAAATCAATCCCGGAAAGAGGCAGATGATATGCACACTTTAGGCACCGAAGCGATTCGGGCATTTTTTACCCTGCAATGTTGCTGGCTCAATAATGAAGAAATCTATTTGGAACAAGGCTGTCCAGATTGTAGCTCGGCAGCGACTTATCTGATTTACCATACCAACACGCATATCCAGAAACATCTGCTGAAATTTATTGAAAAGTATCGCTGTCATCAGGCGCGACGTAACGATTTGCTCGACCTGGATTTTTTCCAAAAAGACTATGAGGATTTCCTGCACATTCTGGAAAATGAAGTCAATTTTTATGCACGTCTGCATCATGATGTGTCACGTGAACGCTGCTTTGAAGAGATCGAGTCTATCTTTGAACGCCACTATGCAATGGCTTATTAGGTATTGGCCTTGTACATGATCATTGTGAATATTTAGGCAATCGACTACTGCGTTTGTTAATGTTGTGATGAATTGACCAATCACCGACATAACTTGACGTTTAAAATACTTTTATTTGCACTTGAACATTTTTCATCCGGTATCATATAAGGGTTTTTGATGAATATTCTAGGATCCTTGCATGAGCCAAAGCCACATCCGTATTCGAGGCGCACGTACCCATAACCTGAAAAATGTGAACCTTGATATACCACGCGACAAGTTTGTGGTGATTACGGGACTGTCTGGTTCAGGTAAGTCCTCGCTTGCCTTTGATACCTTATATGCCGAAGGTCAGCGCCGTTATGTGGAATCGCTGTCTGCCTATGCCCGCCAGTTCCTCTCCCAGATGGAAAAACCGGAAGTCGATTCGATTGAGGGCCTAAGTCCAGCGATTGCGATCGAACAGAAATCGACCAGCCACAACCCGCGTTCGACTGTAGGTACTATTACTGAAATTTATGACTATTTACGTCTGCTGTATGCGCGTGTCGGTACACCGTTCTGTCCTGAACATGACTTGCCAATGGTGGCACAAACGGTCACTGAAATGGTCGATGCAGTCAAAACACTGGAAGAAGGCACTGCGCTGTTATTGTTAGCACCGGTGGTGCGTGAACGTAAAGGTGAATATACAGCGCTGTTTGAACAGCTGCAAAGTCAGGGTTTTGTCCGCGCCCGTGTGGATGGCGAGATCATGGAAATTGATCCGCCACCTGAGCTGGATAAAAAGAAAAAACATACCATTGAAGTGGTGGTCGACCGCTTTAAGGTTCGTGATGATCTAGGCAACCGTATTGCCGAAAGTTTTGAAACCGCGTTACGTCTCGGCGGTGATATCGCGATTTTATCCTGGATGAAGGGCGAGCATAACGATCGCGTGTTTTCTGCCAAGCATTCCTGCCCGCAATGTGACCGTGCTGTGGCTGAACTGGAACCACGCCTGTTTTCATTCAACAATCCCTTTGGTGCCTGTCCGGTCTGTGACGGTCTGGGGACCCGCAGCCATTTCAGTGCCGACAAACTGATTCCCAATCCTGAAGTCAGCGTTAGCCAAGGCGCGATTCGTGGCTGGGACCGTCAGCGTCCTTACTATTACAGCATGATCCAGAAAGTCGCCGAGCATTTTGGTTTTTCTCTGGAAACTCCATGGAATGAACTGGATGCCGACACCAAGAAAAAATTTCTGTACGGCACTGGCAAAGAAAAAATTGATCTAAGTTATATCGATGAACGTGGCCGACGTCATAATCGGGTCATTCCTTTTGAAGGAATTTTGCCGCATCTGGAACGCCGTTATCGTGAAACTGAAAGTAATTATGTGCGTGATGATCTGGCGCAGTATTTATCCAATGCTGCCTGTGATGCCTGTGATGGTTCACGTCTGAATGAAATTTCGCGTAACGTGAAAATTCTGGACAAGACCATTGCTGACATTACCCGTATGTCGATTGGCGATGCTGAAAGCTATTATCAAGGTATTCATCTGGAAGGTGCACGTGGTGAAATCGCTGACAAGATTTTCAAGGAAATCCGTGAACGTCTGCATTTTCTGGTTTCGGTCGGCCTGAACTATCTCAGCCTGTCACGTTCAGCTGAAACTCTGTCTGGTGGTGAAGCGCAGCGAATTCGTCTGGCCTCGCAGATCGGTGCCGGTTTGATGGGCGTCATGTATGTGCTGGATGAACCATCAATTGGTTTGCATCAACGTGATAACGACCGTTTGCTGCAAACCCTGATCCGTCTGCGTGATCTGGGCAATACCGTATTGGTGGTCGAGCATGATGAAGATGCGATTCGTGCCGCAGACCATATTATTGATATTGGCCCGGGTGCAGGTGTACATGGCGGGCATGTGATTGCCGAAGGGACTTATGATGAAATTCTGGCCAATCCTGACTCGCTGACCGGAAAATATTTATCTGGCAAGTTAAAAATTGAAGTCCCGAAAAAACGGATTCAACCGCCTAAGCCTGAGGAACAGATCAAGCTGATGGGGGCATCCGGGCATAACCTGAAAAAAGTCGATCTGACCATTCCGTTGGGCATTATGACCTGTGTCACCGGGGTATCTGGTTCGGGTAAATCGACCTTGATTAACCGGACCTTGTTACCTTTGGCGGCAACCCAGCTGAATGGTGCCACCACTTTAACTTCGGAAAAGTTTGAATCGATTGATGGTTTGCAGTTCCTCGACAAAGTCGTGGATATTGACCAGAGTCCGATCGGCCGTACCCCACGTTCCAATCCGGCGACTTATACCGGCCTATTTACCCCGATTCGTGAACTGTTTTCACAGACGCAAGAAGCCAAGGCACGCGGTTATGCTGCCGGTCGTTTCTCGTTTAACGTGAAAGGTGGCCGCTGTGAAGCCTGTGAAGGTGACGGCATGATCAAGGTAGCGATGCACTTCCTACCGGATATGTATGTGCCATGTGATGCCTGTCATGGCAAACGCTATAACCGTGAAACGCTGGAAGTGAACTATAAGGGCAAGAATATTTCCGATGTCTTGCAGATGACTGTTGAAGATGCGATGCATTTCTTTGATGCCATTCCGGTGATTCACCGCCGTCTAGAAACATTGCATCAGGTGGGTTTGGGTTATATTCGTCTGGGTCAGTCTGCGACCACTCTTTCTGGTGGTGAAGCACAGCGTGTTAAACTGGCGCGTGAACTGGCCAAACGCGATACCGGTCAAACCCTGTATATTCTAGATGAACCGACCACAGGTCTGCATTTTCATGATATTGCCAAACTGCTGGATATCCTGCATCAGCTCCGTGACAAGGGTAATACCATCGTGGTGATTGAACATAATCTGGACGTAATTAAAACTGCCGACTGGGTGGTGGACTTAGGCCCTGAAGGTGGTTCGGGTGGTGGTATGATTGTTGCGGAAGGTACGCCTGAACAGGTCGTGAAAGTCAAAGCTTCACATACGGGTAAATTCTTGAAGCCGTTGTTGAAATAAAAATCTCCTCCTAGCCTCCTCTTTGATAAAGAGGAGAAATTCCCTCCTTTCGCAAAGGAGGGTTAGGGTGGATTAAAAAAATAAATCTATTCTTAAATTTGTTGGGGGAACAAAATGCGCTTTTCAGAAAGAATCAATTAGGGTGTTTTGACACTTTTAGCTTAAAAAAATAGCGAAGTAGTAAAATCAAATCGCCAAACACAATTTTACTATTCGCTATGCCTCGTACCATGCTGACAGATCAACACTGGCAAAAGTTGAAAGTTATTCTGCGTAATTTATCCATTCACCACAACTCAAATTTACGCAATTTTATTGAAGCTATTCTCTATAGAATTAGAACAGGCTGTCCGTGGCGAGATATTCCTTGTTGTTTTGGTCATTCAAACTCTATTTTCAAACGTTTTAATCGTTGGTCAAGCAGCGGTAAGTTACTTAGATTATTCAA
>NZ_JALGQY010000063.1:0-3934 GCF_022809915.1 Acinetobacter lwoffii
GGTGAACTCTCTAAAAAAACCTCATGTTCAGTATTAACAATTAGGTTTTATGAAAAGGAAGGTTTAATTCCGGAACCGGAAAGAACGGAAGGAAATTACCGCCTTTACGATGTAGGCTATGTTGAGCGAATTAAATTTATTTTGAATTGCCGAACTTTAAATATGAGTTTGAATGAAATTCGTCAATTACTTACCTATAAAGACAAACCTGAGAAAAATTGTTCAGATGTGAATGAATTAATTGACTTACATGTCAGTGCTATCAGAGAAAATATAATCAAGCAACAAAAGCTTATTGAACAACTATCTGATTTAAGAGGTACTTGTGATGGTTTATGTACAATTGACCAATGTGGAGTTTTAAAAAATCTAGCTTGATTATCTAGACCTATGCTTTTTTCAAAAAATCGGCACTGTTGCAAATAACCACGAATGGTAAGCTGAAGACTGTTTTAGCTAAAGGTGCAGCATATGAATCCTTTCCATGGTCGGCATTTTCAGGGCGAAATCATTCTTTGGGCTGTGCGCTGGTATTGTAAATATGGCATTAGCTATCGTGAACTGCAGGAAATGCTGGCCGAACGGGGTGTGAATGTTGATCACACGACTATTTACCGTTGGGTTCAACGTTATACGAATCTAAAAATGGGAGCCTATAGCTCCCATTTTTATTGTTAAACGTTGAATCCTATATGTTTTCCTGTTGGAAGCTCTACATCAATACGGAGCTTCCCACCCATTGCCTCAACATACTTTTTCATGGTTGAAATCTTAAGATCATTGCCACGATTTTCTATTGCTGAAAGCGATGGCTGTTTTATTCCCAAAGTTTCAGCAAGCTCTTTTTGAGAAATTTCGAGTTCTTCACGAATAAGATGGAGCTGATTTTCTAGCAGTAATTCATCAGCCATTTTTTGAATACGGGCTTGGCTCTCTGGAGAGCGGCTAGCTAACAATTCTTGCAGAGTCTTAGCCATTAGATTTATCTCCTAGGGTAGTGAGATGAAGTTGGTATTGTTCATCTGCAATATCCAGCATGTCTTTATAAAAACGCTTTTTACCGCCTTTATCAGCAATACATAGAACAATAGCCTGTCGTAAGGGATCAAATGCGAAGAAAGCTCTTAAGGGTCTACCGCGATGTTGAACACGCAGTTCTTTCATATTGGTAAATTTAGACTCATACACAGTATCTACTAAAGGACGGCCTAAACTCGGTCCCTGCTGCTGTAGAACAACCAGGGCAGCTAGGACCTTCTCTTGTGTAGGTTCATCTTGCTGTTCAAGCCACTGATTAAATAGATCTGTCGTAATGACTGTCCACATACCACAACCAAAATATAGATTATAGTCTATATTTTAGGGGCATTATGTTTGTTTTGCAAATGAGAAAGGATAGGCAATAAAAAAGCCCGACATCCTGTCGGGCTTTTCCATATTTGGCGCTTAGATCTGACTCCTGTCTGATCTCACGTTCCTTGTTGTTCATCTTATTCTTTTTATCTGGAGCATCCTGCTCTCTATGTCTTCATGATAGGAAATTTCCAGTATTGCGGATAGCAGCAAAGGGCCGAGATTGGTATGAGCCAGGGCTTACAAAATAGCCTAAATTTTATCCACAGCAATTGGGGATAGTTTCGGATCTAGGAAGCCGATGAAATGGGCACTGCTTGCCAAATTGATCGTTTTTTAACCAAATTTACTGGCAAAATGTTACAGATATGCTTAAAAACTCACCAACTTATTACAAAAGCCAATTTTTGTGCATTTTGTGATCATGGTGAAATTTTTAAGTTATTGATATTTATATTAATATACAAGTGTACTTCGTATAACCGCCATTATGTTAAATGGGGAGTGATTTAGTTGAATATTCATACTTTCAATGGAGCAAAACTTGCAGAATCTTGTCTAATTTGTAATCCTTGCAGCCAAGGGTGTCTAGCTGAGCTAAGGCAGGTATTTGTTGTAGTCGGGCCGCTATAATATTGATAAAGAGCGCCTGTATGTTTAATTTCAAGATTTTTAATAAAGTCTCTACGGAAGTGTTGACGATAAAAAATGACCTTCAGCTTAATTCTGAAATTCAACTTATAACAAAATATAAGACCTCTACTTCTGAAGATTATAAAAAAGCAATTATTTTGATCTTTAAAGAACGTGGTTATTTAGCTTTAGAGATTGGTCAACTATTGGAAAATTAAAGTAAAAGATTTATTCTGATCAGATAGGCACCCTTATTTAAAGGTGCCTATTCATTTTAGAAATTCTTAAATTTCAATCTGACTACCTAGCTCTACCACCCGGTTAGAAGGGATTTTATAAAAATCACTGACAGGGCTGGTATTTTTTTGCATTGCGACAAATAACTTTTCACGCCATGTAGACATCTTGCTGGACAGACTTGGAATTAATCTTTCTCTAGAAACAAAGAAGCTGATATTCATTAAGTCATACTCAAGATCCAGTACTGAAAAAGCTTGTTTCAATGAATGAGGCACATTAGGCTCTTCTTTAAATCCATAATGGATCGTTATTCTGAAAAAACCATTCTCTAGTACTTCAGTAACGATTCGCTTAGCTTCATCAACATACGGGATTTCAGAAGTCTTGATTGTCACCAAAAAATTACGTTCATGCAGAACTTTATTATGCTTTAGATTATGTAAAAGCGCATGGGGTACGACTTGAGGCGTTCCAGTTAAAAATACGGCATTTCCACTCACTTTCTGACCTGTCTGTTCAAGGTGCTCAAGAAACACATTCAGTGGAAGCGTGTCCTTCTGCAGTTTGTCCTGAAGAATCTCTCTGCCTTTTTTCCAGGTCATCATGAGGGTAAAAACAATAACCGCAATAACGACTGGTACCCAGCCTCCAATCAGGACTTTTAATAGGTTTGAACTCAGCAAAACCAGATCAATAAAGGCGAATGGAATAATGAACAGTAAGACTTTCCATGTTTTCCATTTCCAGTAACTATAAGCCAGAAAAGCTACTAACAGTGTGTCACAGAACATGGTCACAGTGACGGCCAGACCGGCACTGTTGCAAATAGAGATTTGAGTCGATGAAGTTCCTTTTTAAAAGTGCTTAGAGACCGAAAACCCTGTTGATTAGACACACTTCACCTTGAGGCTGACCATAATAAAATGACGATGCTTGTCCTTTACGTAGTGCACGCATGACTTCAATACCTTTAATTGTGGCATAAGCCGTCTTCATAGATTTGAATCCTAATGTGGCCCTGATGATTCTCTTTAACTTACCATGATCACATTCAATGACATTATTTTTATACTTAATCTGCCTGTGCTCAATATCTACTGGACATTTTCCTTCTCGCTTTAATCGTGATAAAGCATGGCCATAGGTCGCTGCTTTATCTGTATTGATGACCCGTGGAATTTGCCATTTTTTCACCGTATTGAAGATTTTTCCTAAAAAACAATAGGCTGATTTACTGTTCCGTCTAGCGGAAAGGTAAAAGTCAATCGTATGACCACGTTGATCAACTGCACGATACAGGTAAGTCCATCGCCCCTTCACTTTGATATAAGTCTCATCCATATGCCATGAATGTAAATCTGTAGGATTACGCCAATACCAGCGTAAACGTTTTTCTATTTCAGGAGCATAACGTTGAACCCAACGGTAAATAGTCGTGTGATCAACATTCACACCCCGTTCGGCCAGCATTTCCTGCAGTTCACGATAGCTAATGCCATATTTACAATACCAGCGCACAGCCCAAAGAATGATTTCGCCCTGAAAATGCCGACCATGGAAAGGATTCATATGCTGCACCTTTAGCTAAAACAGTCTTCAGCTTACCATTCGTGGTTATTTGCAACAGTGCCCTTTTGAGCTAGTAACTCATGAATCTTTTCTTTCTTTACTGAACTTAACGTTGAATCTCTATGTCTCAAGAATTGAG